>DATMYS010000562.1:0-2081 GCA_035560835.1 Methanosarcina sp. | reverse complement strand
ATATATTTCCTTTTATCAAAAATTTTATATAGTGTACTTACATTTTAATTATGCGTACGGAGTTCAGGCAAACTGGAAGATGAGACTGAATTCCTCATGCTCAAGGGACATGGTTCTTTGCTTTAATGATTTACAAAGTTTAGGTAGCCTTGCCTCAGAATTAAGTGAAGAGGTAAGAAAATGAAGAATACCAGAAACAGAATAAAAATTGCTTTGCTATTAATGACGATGCTGATTTTAAGTATGGTATTTGTTTCGGGCGCAACTGCTGAAGCTGTAACTGATGAAATAGATCAAGAAGTAGAAGTAGCACTGATAGAACAAAATCCAGAACTTGATCTTAATCCTGACACTACAATAAAATCATACGATACTGAAAAACCTTATTGGTATTTACTTGAAGCAGACAAGGATCAACAAAAAACACTATTGAAATATATCGATGAATGCTATACTTCTAAACAAGAAAAGAATGAAATGAAAAAGTCAATGAAAGATATTTGGAACAGATACCCCGATAGTATTACAGAAGAAGATATGATTGTCTTAGGACAAATCGATGTAGCAATTGCTGAATATTTGAACGATAAACATGGTGTAAACGACAGGGTCTCAGTAAAATGGACTGCAACTCCTCATCAAAAGATGACAAGAATTGCTGTCAAAAAAGTTGGAATCACTGATTATTACGCAGATATAGCATCAAATGCTGCAGATGATCCAGATACCTGGCCATATCCTCAAATCTGGCAGTCATACAACCATTACTATGATCCTGTGGCAGACAACGGTCTTGCAGCTGTGAACTGCGACAGCCACGCTGGTGTCGCCGCGGCATATTATGATGGGGGACAACTTTCAGCTGCATATACTGAGTTAGGATATGCTAGCCACTACTTGATAGATGTCGGAAATCCACTGCATACAGGAATGGTAACAAACCAGACTCTAAATCAATGGGTTCATTATGACTATGAAGATTATGTCACTGCAAATTGGAACAGCAATTATAACTTTGAATCTGTAGTAAGCAATAATAATAACGATTATTACGTGTCAGATCCAGAGGCTGCGGCACAAGATTTGGCAGAATATTCAAATGCATACTTGAGTTCACTGTGGATGGAAATTTATTATAACGAGAATACATGGGAAAGTAGTGCAACTGTAAAATTAAATACAGAAAGAGTTCTCTTAAAATCTGCCAAGTATAATATAGGCCTTGTTAAATACATGAGAAGGTGAATCTTCTCATTTTTCTCATTTTTCAGTTAAGGATGATGAGACCGTGAAAAAGATAATTATTTATTTCTTTTTAATACTTTTATTGATAGTATTAAGTGGACTATACGTTGTAGAGATGAATCTAAGAGACTGGAGGGCTGACGAGTTAAGGCCACATTACGAATATACGGTTAAAATAAGTGGTCTTTCAGGAACTGAAGTATCGGGAACAACTAAAATTTTAGTTCCAACTCCTGCAACAAAAGAGGGAGTTTTCGCAATCACACCTTCCCAGAAAGAACCGTCTTTTTTCAAAAGTCTCCTACAAAAGCATATTTTCCACACGCCAGAGAAGTACATAAGAGGAATATATTTTGAAAATACTACTGAGTCACTCGACAATGAATCACTCAATGGAAACTGGACGACTTCTATTGTAAGTACCAAACATGGTCCAATGCTGGAATTCAGGACAAACGAATCTGTTCTTGCAGATATTTCCTTTTCAAAGATTGTAGTATTGGAACAGATGGACAATAAAGACCCTATTAATGAAAACAGTCCTATTTTATATCCGATTGCAAGTGAAGTATCGTTAGTAGGAGAAGATTATCAACATTTTCGATTAATATCCCGAGTAATCACATATGAAACTTACATTGAAATGAGTAATAATATCAACAGTAAGGCCATAAAATTTGATATTAACCTTGAAGTCTATCCAGATGTTACTGAACGCGATGGAGATAAAGGCACTTATATAAATAAATTGGGTGTGGTCGCTGCTGAGTCTGGCGAATTAAAAAAGAATGCCACAATTGAAACACATTTCTAACTTATTTTTATTCAATGAATTT
>DATMYS010000561.1:0-3884 GCA_035560835.1 Methanosarcina sp. | reverse complement strand
AAAATTGTAGCCTTTAAAAGGCTACCTGAATAGTTACATATAAATTAGAAAGCCTGTAGATACTGAAAGATACCAAAAACCGGTAATTAGGTTATAACCTTTTCCTTTTTATCTTTTTAAAAGGCCTTTTAAGCCAGAAAGCCGAAAATAGATATCAAAATGATTTTTCAGACAATAGTTCTGCAGTATTTCTGTGATCGTACCTTTAAAGGTGGTAAGATGCTTCATAGCTATATAGATACCGAATATGCTCCAGAAAGATGCTCTCTTTGCAATGGAACCGGACATATTAATGGCGGAATTTGTGCAGTTTGCGGAGGGCAGGGTGATGTACTCGTTGCCCAGCCTGCAATAGCATGTCCTCTCTGTAACGGATCCGGGAGTCTTGAGAATGGAAATTGCAGGGTATGTGGGGGAAGCGGCTGGGCTCTTCTTTGAAGCGTATTTTCCAGAAATTAAAGGATGAAAAGGACAATTTAGAGGAAATCTCTGAATTCTCGGGAGGCCTCTCTTTTTTGCCTTTCCCAAAACTCCGCTTTTCTTTCGTCAGGCAGGCAGTCGAAACAGGTTTCATAGTTTACGGATTTGTATTTACTCCTACACTTAGGGCAAAGATTCATGCCCCTGAGGCTTGCAAAATGGCAGCGTTTGCAAAGCATAATTGCATTTGTCAGAGCTTCGCACTCTTCCCCTGCTTTCTTAGTTTCTTCTTCAATTAACTCTTTAATCCCGGTTTCTTCAAGCCATTTATGATAAAGATTTTTGAAATTGCCTTCCCCAGAGTCTTCAAGGAGAACTTCAACAAACTGCTCCTCAAGGTCAGTATGGTCAGGTTCGATTTTATGTATAGTCGAGGCTTTATGCCATGCCGGTGGCTTTTGTGACGGTGTTTGCCGGTAGGAATACAACCGAACTTCTGATACTTCTGTCTGTAAACCTCCTTGAACCTGGCATACGCAACACTATAAATCTCGGAGCTAACTTGCGCCGGAGAAAAAGTCCTGGGAGTGTGAATACAGAGGGAGTCGGGAGATCCACACCAAGCACAGATCTTGCCTTTGAGAAATTCGGCCCTTTTTTCTTTCCATTCCTTTGTGTTGCGTTTTATAGAGTCACCTCATGAGAACTAAAAATGGACTTTTTTTCACTTATCTAAGGTAAGAGAAAAAGATTTTCCAAAAATGGAGAGTCTGGGGAGGACAGATACTTCGAGATATAAGGCTTTACTTCCCTTCATTGCTGAAACAGATAACATATTTTGTTCCCGGCCTCCTTTTAAGCTCTATACAGCCGCCTATTTGTTCGACAAGAATATTTACAAGCTGGAGCCCTAGGGAGTCAGTATTTTGAAAGTCGATTTCTTCGGGAATTCCTCTCCCGTTATCGGCTACTGTCAGTATGTAACGGAAATTATTATTTATACAGTCCTCACAATCGTCCCCTTCTGGACAGTCTTTATCCTGATATGAGACATCGTGCTTTGCAGCAAGAGTTTCAGTTCTGTAGAAATTTATGCTGATTTCGCCCCCTGTTCCCACAGGAAAAGCATGCTTCAGGGCATTTGAAATGATCTCGTTTACGATAATTCCAAGAGGGATTGCAGTATTCATGCCCAGATAAACCTGTTCAAGGTTCAATTTGAGGCTTATATTTCTGTTTCCTACATTATAGGAACTGAAAAGATCTGCGGTTAGCTTTCTCAGGTAGTCTGAGAAATCGAAGGCATCCGTACTTTCACTCTCATGGAGTTCCTCATGGATCATTGCGATGGATGAAACACGATTCTGGCTCTCTCTAAAAGCTTCAAGCACCTCTTTGTCTTCGAATTTTTCTGCCTGCAAGCTGAGTAGAGATGAGATTACCTGAAGGTTATTCTTTATGCGGTGATGGACCTCTTTTAATCTAATTTTGTCTATTTTTTCCAGGGTTTCCTCAGCCATTTTGCGTTCAGTGATATCATAAACCAGCCCCTGGAACTTTCCTGAATTTTCGGATTCGTCCGAGATTCTCTGGATGATCTCACGGACCCATTTTATCTCCCCGTCTTTTTTCTGTATCCGATATTCGCTTTCAATGATAAAATTAAGGTTTAGCTTTAATTTTTCCTTTTTTTTAAAAATAACAGGACGGTCTTCAGGTATGATTATTTCCTGCCAGTCAACTTTTCCAGAGAGGAAATCCTGCTTCGGATAGCCTGTCATTTCCTCAACAGGACCGTGTAGAAATATCGATTTAAAATCCTTATTAAATTGAAATCCGATTCCCTGGAGATTTTGCATATAGGAACTATAATTGTCCAGGTCATTTTCTGAATCGTCTTCTTTCTTAGAACTTCGATGCTCAGTAAGGTATCTCTTGCCTATCATTCTGCAAATATGACTGTACTCGTCCCCAAAAAAAACAGCTTTCTGCCTGAAGTCTTCTTCTCGGTGTTTAAGCTCCCTGAAGAGCAAACTGCAAGGCTCTTCGAATCCAATATCTACGATTGCTTTATAAACCAGATAAAAAGACAATAATTTAAAGAAGAGGCCTATAATGCTCGGCGCCTCGCCCGTTTGACTGTCAAATGAAAATAAAAGTGACACGAAGCCTGTAAGGATCAGAGATATTGAAAGTAAACTGAAAACTTTTTCTTCGAATCTGTCTCTGACAATATACAGGAGAAAAAGTGAACAGAGAAACATGAGAGAAATTAAGTATCCACTTGCTATTTTGAATTGAGTAAATCCTGAACCCCATAAATAAGAATCAGGGAAATTTTGGGAAAAAAAGATTGAAATCAGGCAGGTAACACTAATTACTGCATATACAATAAATGCCTTCCAGGCAAAAATTGAGCTTTCAAGAGTTTTGACATTCCTCTCCTGGCTCTCTCCAGTGAGTATCAAAAATAGCGGAGCTACCAGAAAAGAAGTACTTTCCAGAAACCTCGCAACGATCCAGAATTGAGCAGTCAGATTTGCATCAAACCCAGGAAATACCTCCATGCCGTGGAACGCAAGTGCACTCAGAAAATCGAAACCCCCTACGAAAAAGTAGCCGACTCCCAATATCAGAAGGTATCGGTTCTCTAGGCGGCTTCTCGACTTCCATACAATGAGGAATATTACGTATGCAAAGTAGACGCTGAATAGCTCTATTACTATATGGAAGAGGAGGTAATTGTTAAGGCTAATTAGATAAAGCAAAATGATTATGGTTATCCAGACCATTAATTCGTAGAAGTCTACTTTTAGTGTGCTTTTCCCGACATCTGATATGTTCAATTACCCCCTTGCACCTAACGCTTCAGGAATTAATGAGCTTCATATAAGACTGAATATTTAGACTTACAAAGTGGTTTTAACATCGAGTAATGGTTTTAACATCAATAGGACTTACGCACTTGAAGTATAAAATCAAGTACAATTGGCGTTGTGATTGATTTTGTATTTTATACAGTTAAGGATTTAATGCTATTGATTTCTCAGCCCAACTGCGTAAGTCCTAATCAAGTTATACTAAATTTAATGCAATTTTAGACCTGAATAACCTGCAAAATAACGGAAATCGGGAAGAGTAAAAAGCATTGCAGAAAAGAGAATAAGAAGAAGCCCGGAGGCATTATACCCTGTTTATTGTATTCCCCGTACAGCAGCGCAGACGATATGCTCCCCCAAGTATACCGATCCAGAGAAGAATTATCAATGGTCTCCAAGAAATTATTTACTTGTTCATACTCAACTCACTTCCCAAATTTAGAATATACAAAGAGCATAAATTATTTTAAGTTAATTATTCAAAAAATTGCCTCTAAGCAAAAAATAATTTGGCGTAAAAAGTTTGAAAGACCTGATAAAATTTATTATAGGTAATTAATGTAGCTAGAAGAAAAAGTACTGGGA
>DATMYS010000560.1:0-2655 GCA_035560835.1 Methanosarcina sp. | reverse complement strand
GTACAACAAAGAGTAGTACAACATCAAGAAACAGTTAATAAATAAAAATTGAAAGTTAGGTATTTTGTCGCCTAAAACTTTGTCGTCTAAGAGAGGGAGACCAAGGGGATAATGACAGCTAAAATGGAGCAATTTTCAGCAATAAACTCGAATCCTGTGCTTAGTGTGGCAAAGGATGGAGTTATTCTTTACTCCAATAAGGCGGGAGAGCCCTTATTGCATGACTGGGGTGTGAGAACCGGAGAAAAATTGCCTCTAAATCTTGAAATTTTTGTTCAAAGGGCAATTTCCCGGAAAAGTATTGAAAAAATAGAAGTTACTATGGGCAAAAAAGTATACTTTATTGTTTTTCACTCCTTACCTGAACAAGAATGCGTAAACATTTATGGATTTGACATCAGTGGCCGTAAAAAGCTTGAGGGAAAACGTCTGGAAAGTGAAACTCAAGAAAATGAGAATTTGGAGCTTGCCAGGATTATTGATACTAAAGCGATTCAGTCCCTTATGAGTGATTTTTATACGCTTGCTCATATCCCCATGGCCTTACTTGATCTTAAAGGCGATATTCTGGTAAGTGTTGGATGGCAGGAGATTTGCGTAAAATTCCATAGGTTTAATCATGAAGCCTGCGAGCATTGCGTAGAAAGTGACATAAATCTAACTGCTGGAGTTACTCCGGGAGGATATAAGCTGTACAAATGTAAAAACAATATGTGGGACGTAGTAACACCAATTATGGTAGAGGGGCAGCACGTTGGCAATATCTTCTCAGGACAGTTCTTTTTTGATGACGAGCCTCTGAATTATGAGCTTTTTCGGTCTCAAGCTAGACAATATGGCTTCAATGAGAAAGAATACATAGCAGCTCTTGAAAAAGTTCCTCGGCTTAGCAGGAAAGCTGTGGACACAAGTATGGCCTTCTTCATGACCTTTGCTAACATGATCTCAAAACTAAGCTACAGCAATATCAAGCTATCTCAATCACTGGCCGAACGTGATGCGGTTGTAGACGCACTGCTAGAAAGCGAGAAACGTGAGCATGCTCGCTCGGACGAACTGGCAGCAGTATTGGATGCCGTGCCGGTCTCCGTTTATATAGCACATGACTCTCAGGCGCTTCAGATAACTGGTAACAGGCTCTCTTGCGAATGGTTACGAGTTCCTGTAGGTACAAACTTTTCCAAGTCCGCCCCTGAGGGGGAGAGGCCCGAGATGTTTAAATTATTCAAGGACGGGGTAGAGATTCCGCCTTCTAAAATGCCTTCGCAGTTGTCGGCTGCAGGCATAGAGATAAATGACTGCGAACTGGATATCGTATCTGCTGACGGTGAGATACGACATGTACTGGGTAATGCAAGACCCTTGCTTGATGAGCAAGGAAACCTACGCGGATCCATTTCTGCATTCATAGATATCACAGAGCGCAAAAAAGCCGAACAAGCTCTTAAGAAAGCACATGAAACTTTAGAAGAAAAAGTTAAAGAGCGTACAGCTGAACTTCAAGAAGCTTATAATTCGTTAAAAGAAAGTGAAGAACGTCTTGCAGACTCTCAAAAAACAGCTCACATTGGAAATTGGGACTGGAACATTGCAACTAATGATGAATACTGGTCTGATGAACTATATCATATTTTTGGGCTTGACCCCCAACTTGAGCTGAACCACAACACATTTTTAAGTCGTATACATCCAGACGATTTTAATTATGTAAATAATTCTATTAACGAAGCATTAAACGGAAAGTCGTATTACATTAATTATAGGATAATCTTACCTGATGGAGAAGAACGTATCATCTATTCTGAAGGTGAAGTTCTTTTTGATGAAAAACATAAACCTGTTCGAATGAGAGGAATAGTTCAGGATATTACTGAACGAAAAAAAGCTGAAGAAGCACTTGCAAATATTGAGATTGCTCGTAAAAAGGAAATCCATCATAGAATTAAGAATAATCTTCAGGTCATTTCCTCCCTGCTTGATCTTCAGGCTGAACAGTTCAGAAACCGCAACGATATCAAGGACTCGGAAGTTCTCGAAGCTTTTAGAGAAAGCCAGGATAGAGTGATATCTATGGCTCTTATCCATGAAGAATTGTACAAAGGCGAGGAATTCGAAACACTAAACTTTTCGCCATACATTGAGGAACTCGCTAATACTCTTTTCCAGACATACAGTCTTGGAGATACTGAGATCAGGTTAAATATGGATCTGGAAGAGAATTTTTTCTTTGATATGGATATTGCAGTCCCATTAGGAATGATTATCAATGAACTTGTTTCCAATTCTCTCAAGCATGCATTTCCTGACAGAGAGAAAGGAGAAATCCGAATTAAACTCAGTCGAGACGAAAACGAAGAATGTGCAAAAAGCATAACTGAAGCTTGTAAACGCACTAACTTCATTCTAACCGTTTCAGATGATGGCGTAGGCATTCCTGAAAATCTTAAAATTGAAGATCTTGACAGTCTTGGATTTCAGCTTGTAACTTCCCTTGTAGACCAATTAGATGGGGAGTTTGAATTAAAAAGGAACAATGGCACAGAATTCACCACGAGATTTACAGTAATAGAAAAAAGATAAATTGGCTCAAATCCGATTAAAATTACAAGAGAATAATAAAAAGTTTGGTAATAATAGGCTATAAATGCATTTGGA
>DATMYS010000559.1:0-12175 GCA_035560835.1 Methanosarcina sp. | reverse complement strand
CGGTTTTGATCAACCGGCGCAACGGTTGCAGCAAACCTTTTTAAAAAAAGGTTGACTAAAAGGTCATCTTAACATTCATCAAGCATGAAAGCCCTGGGCCTGATAATCCTTTTCTTTTCGTACTGGTCAAAGCAGTGAGCTATCCAGCCTGAGACCCTGCCGATTGCAAAGATTGATGTTGCAAGTTGAGGGGGGATATCCATATACTTGTAAATAACTCCCGAGTAGAAATCAACGTTCGGATAGATTGGCTTTCCTTTCTTTTCTACAAGCTCACGGATAACAGTATTTTCTATTATTTCCGCTGTCTCGTACCAGTGCATATCCCCTTTCGCTTCGGCAAGTTGCCTGGAAAGCTGCTTGAATATGGTGCCCCTTGGATCATAAGTCTTGTATACCCGATGCCCGAAGCCCATAATCTTTTCTTTCTTTGCGATTTTCTCGAGAACAAACTTCTCCGCATTCTCTGAAGAAGCGACTTCTTCGATCATATTCACAACTTCTGACCTTGCTCCTCCATGTAGAGGGCCTTTAAGGGTGCAGAGTCCTGAAACAACAGCAGAATAGAGGTCTGAAAGAGTAGAGGCGGTAACTCTTGAAGAAAAAGTAGAGGCATTTAGTTCATGTTCGGCGCTGAGAATGAAGTCTTTTTCCATGACCTCAGCTTCCAGCTGAGTTGGTTTGTTTCCTCTTAACATATACAGGAAGTTAGCTCCGTGGGAAAGAGATGGATCAGGAGACACAGGTTCTTTTCCGTTTGCAATCCTATAATACGCTGCAATTATGGTTGGGATTTTGGCAATTAATCGTATGGCTTTTCTCATATTTCCTTCAGGAGAACTGTCGTTAATGTCAGGATCGAACTGTGATATAAAAGAAACAATTGTACGTAGAGCCTCCATAGAGTCGATATTGAAATTGCACATATGAATAACATCTATCACCTCCCTGTTGACTTCACGCTCCCCACGCAGGCAGGCTGAATATTCGGCAAGTTCCTGATCTCCGGGGAGCTCTCCCAGGATAAGCAGATAGGAAACGGCATCATAGGGAAGTTCAACAAGCTGATTAATATCTACCTCCCTATATTTCAGAATGCCCTCCAACCCATCTATGAAACAGATATTTTTACTCATTTTATACCTCACAGTTATGCCAAGAGGATTTTCAAAAAACTTTGAAGTTTGGGGAATCCTCTACTTATATGTGGAAAATTTAACGCGAAGGGCCTGATAAGACCCAAAAATAGAGTGACAATGCATTTCTATTATCGTTGAATAAGTATATTAAATTTGTTGAAATTATGTCTCAGGATCCTTATAATTATTTTTTTAATATTAAGGGAGCTACGGCCTTAAACCTCTCGGTTATATTAAAAATGAAACTTACTCTTTTCAGAATAAAGTTTTCCTCAAAATGCCTGCAAGAATTAAAATAATTCTTTATAACTCTCTTTCCGATCCGGAAAAAGAAAAGGTTTCAAAAAAGCAGGAAGCCTTATGTAAAGCTTGAGAAACCTTTTCAAGAAGATTCTGTGTCTAATTCCGGTATTGCTAACCTATTATTTTTTCTTCACCGAATCCCGCAGGAACTTATGCAAAATTCCACCGTTTAGGTAATACTCAATTTCCACAGCCGAATCCAGCCTCAAAGTTACCTGGAATTGGACTTCATCCCCATTTTCGTCCTTTGCCCTTACAGTAAGCTCTCCGTGGGGTTCCATGTATTCAATGCCCAGAATATCATAGCTTTCCTTTCCTGTAAGGCCCAGGGTATCAGCATTCTCACCTGCTTTAAACTGCAATGGAAGAACTCCCATGCCCACAAGATTGCTTCTGTGAATGCGCTCGAAAGACTCGGCAATAACTGCTTTAATCCCGAGCAGGAATGTACCTTTGGCTGCCCAGTCCCTGGAACTGCCTGTCCCATACTCTCTTCCTGCAATAACGATCAGAGGAATATTATTTTCCGCATAAAGCATAGCTGCGTCATAAATCGGGATCCCCCCACAGACTTCCTCGGGGAAGTTTTCTTTCCGGGAATGGAATACGGTCCAGCCTCCTTCCCTGTCCACGAGCCTGTTCCTGAGCCGGATATTTCCGAAGGTTCCGCGCATCATTACCTCGTGATTACCCCTCCTGGACCCATAAGAATTGAAATCCTCAGGGCTCACACCCCAGGAAATCAAATACCTGCCTGCAGGACTATCTGAAGGGATGTCCCCTGCAGGAGAGATGTGGTCTGTGGTAATGCTGTCCCCAAAAAGAGCCAGGACTCTTGCATTCTTTATATCCGCAGGCGTTGGTGAAGCAGGCGGGAAATCCATGAAGTATGGAGGTTCCTGAATATATGTGGACATCGGGTTCCAATCATAGAGAGTACCTACCGGGGCTTCTAGCTCTTTCCAGCGTTTGGACCCCTCGAGAGCACCTGAATACTCTTTTTCGAACATTGAAGGTTTGATGCTGTTCTTTTCAACATCCATAATCTCCTCCTCTGCAGGCCAGATCTCCTTGAGATAAACAGGGCGTCCGTTGGGATCATAAGCAAGGGGATCGGTTTCTAGGTTGATATTTACGGTACCTGCGATTGCATAGGCCACAACAAGAGGCGGAGAAGCAAGGAAGTTTGCCCTGACAAGAGGATTAATTCGGCCTTCGAAGTTTCGGTTTCCGCTGAGTACAGCTGCAACAGTAAGGTCATTTTCCGCAATTTCTTTTGAAACTTTTTCAGGTAAAGGCCCGCTGTTTCCTATACAGGTTGTACAACCGTAACCAACCTGGTGGAAACCAAGGGCTTCGAGATAGGGTAAAAGGCCTGCAGCTCTCAGATATTCCGTAGCTACTCTTGAGCCTGGGGAGAGACTTGTTTTTACAAAAGGTTTGACGTGCAGACCCTTTTCTACAGCCTTCTTTGCAAGTAGCCCGGCTCCTATCAAAACTGAAGGATTTGAGGTATTGGTACAGGAAGTAATTGCTGCGATCACTACTGAACCATGTGTTACCCTGAAGGCCTTCTCAAGGGATCCCACTTTTTTCTCTTCTGCAACAGGGATTTCAGGTTCTTCTACAGGTGTCCCTCCGTCTTCTATCCAGCGCTGGTAAGCAGGATCCCAAGAAAGTTCAAGTCCGGACTCTTTTTTTCGGATAAAGGTCTGCTGCATAATTTCACGGTAGTTTTCAGGCACCTCACTCAAAAAGAGCTGGTCTTGAGGACGCTTCGGGCCTGCAAGGCAGGGCTTTACCGTGCTCATGTCAAGTTCCAGGGTAGTGCTGAAAACTGGATCCGGCTCGTGAGTCGAATAGAGAAGGCCCTGGGCTTCCAGATACTTTTTCACAAGGTCAACCTGCTCTTCGCTCCTGCCAGTTCTCCGCAGATAGTCAAGCGTCTCGGCATCAGGTGGGAAAATTCCAAGGGTTGCTCCATACTCAGGAGCCATATTGGAGATCGTTGCCCTGTCCGGAAGACTCAGTGAGTTCAACCCAGGCCCGTAGAATTCCACAAATTTGCCGACAACTCCCTGTTTTCTCAGGATCTTCGTAATTGTCAGGACAAGATCGGTGGCAGTGACTCCAGATGCAGGTTTTCCATATAGCTTGAAGCCCACGACCTCAGGCACAGGCATATAATAAGGCTGCCCAAGCATTACGGCTTCGGCTTCTATGCCTCCTACTCCCCAGCCTAGTATTCCAATTCCGTTGATCATTGTGGTATGGGAGTCTGTCCCTACCAGGGTGTCAGGAAATGCGGATAATTCCCCATCCTTCTCTTTGAGATGCACAAGTGGAGTCAGGTACTCAAGGTTCACCTGATGGATAATACCCCTTCCGGGAGGCACGACTCTGAAATTATCAAAAGCTTTCTGGGCCCAACGCAGGACGGAATAACGTTCTGTGTTGCGTTCAAATTCCTTTTTCTCATTTTCCTCAAGGGCGTATGCAGTGCCGTAGGAATCCACCTGGACCGAGTGGTCGATAACAAGGTCAGCAGGGATAACAGGGTTTATTTTAGCGGGATTGCCTCCCAGACGCTGCATTGCCGATCGAAGGGCTGCAAGGTCTACTACGGCTGGAACGCCTGTGAAATCCTGCATAATTACCCTTGACGGAATGAACGGAATATCCCTATCACTTACATTTTCAGGGCTCCAGCGAGCAAGAGCCTCTACATCCTCGGCAGTTATTATGTGCTTTTCAGTATCAGCATGCCTTAGCAGAGATTCCAGCAGGATCCTTATGGAGTAAGGAAGCAGGGAAATGCCCTCATAGCCCTTTTCTTCCAGTTTACCTAATCTGTAAATCGTAGCTTCTCCGGCGGCTGTTTCAATAGTGTCTCTTACCCCAAATGGGTCCATACCTTCTCTCATATGTTTCTTACCTCCAGCAAAAATATGAAATAAAATTATGATATTATAGATTTTCTCTTTATCGTGTGAATCTCTTTATCGCGTAAATCCCTTTATTGTATCAAAGCCCCATCTTATCTTCAGACTATTTTATTCCTTCGGGTTTACTATTCCCTTTTTACATACAAAAGTTTGCTCTAATTGAAGTGTTGCCCTCTATTTTTTTCCGGAATCCCCGAAAATTGCATTCCAAATAAATTATACATCAAGCAGTATAATAATTGCTGATTTCTACTCTGGCTTCATATATACTGGCTCTTTAGCCTGTGTTTTTCAGAGATTATAGCAATTCAGGCAAAAAAGAAATAGTTCAGGCAAAAGAGAATTAAAAATCGGCTCAAAAAAAAAGAGTTAGAGAGTTTTAAAAGCCTTAAAAGATCTGAAACTTGTTCATTATTACAAATTAAGTAAAATCCAGACTTCTATTCTATCCGAAGTGCCTGAAACTAAAAGAAAAAAAAGTTGGAAGCTGCTTATTTTTCAGCAGCTCCGATTGTTACGGTATAGTCAAAGCTTTCAGTATTTTCGGGATAGATTGAAAGCTTCCATTTTCCCACAGCTCCTGGTGCGGTATAGGTCTTAATAAAAGTTGTAGTTCCTCCCTGGTAACTTCCTTGATTTTTAGTTTCCATATTGCTCGTTTTCACATCACCCGTAGCTATTGAGGGCATATATGGAAGAGAATATAAGGGCTGGGGGTACGTATCATCTACTATGGTTATCGAGCCGCTGTATTTCGTATCTACAGGGGTAGGGGTAACCTCATTTCCTGAAGGATCTATCAGACTCACATTAAAGGAAGGCGTAAGATTCCGGTTTCCTCCGGTGGTATACAGGCCGTACCCATACTGGTTAGCTCTAATTTCTAGGGTAATGGGGCCATCGGTTCCGGCTTCGAAAGTATTCTCATAAGGCTTCTCAGGTACCGGAAGGATACGGAAGCTCAGGGAAATCATTCCCTCATATTCGCGAATCCCGGGGTCGTCAATATTCAGATCAAGGTTCCCACTATAGCTACCCTTTGCAGTAGCCGGAACTGCAAGTGAAAGTTTTACGATAGCTGTCTGTCCGGCTTTTATTTTGTCAGGAGCTTCAACACGTATTGCATCGTCCCCGAAGGCCTGCGATATTCCTGTAGAGTAAACCACGCTTTCAGTAAGCTCAGGGGAAATTGCGATATCTTTACTACCTGTATTCCTGAGCTTTATTTCATAAGTATAATTCTTTCCTGCTTCGACAAGGTCATTTACATAAGGTGTAAGAATCTGGACTGATGGCTTGACCCATACCTGTACATTCAGTTGCATTGTGCCAGGGAAATTCGGATAAGAACCGGCTACGTCCCCTTCAGGCACTTTTTCCGTGAAAGCAAGGAGCACGGCATAGTTTCCAAGGTCGGCATCCTTCGGTATGTTCACCTCTACCTGAAATTCCTCTTTTTCTCCGGGCTTCAGAGTTCCTCCGGAAGGACTTATGCTGATCCAGCTTTCGTTTATGAAATTTTCCGTGTAAGGAGTGATTACAGGCTTCGGTTTCAATTCAATTGTCTTGTTGTCTTTATTCTCAACGGTTACAGTAAAATTTTTACTGTCTCCGGGTTTAAGTTCCAGATTTTTATAAGCCGGATCAACCTTGATTTTCTGAAATTCGGGGAAGTAATTCCCAGCATAACTCGAAGATGATACAGTATCTGCCGCTACTTTTGACTGCACTTCTTCTCCTGCAGGCACGGCACTATTTCCATTCCCTGCTCCTGCACAGGCAATCGAAAGGATTGCTATGACAAGGAGCCCGTATATGATTCCTTTTAACGCCTTAGTATCCGATATACGCATATTTTCACCTCGCTCATTATATATTAAGGCGTGAAACTTATAAAATAATTCCCTAAGCTACGAATCAATTTGCAGTTATTTTCAGAAAACAAGGGGATCAGAAGCTCGATTTTCATTATTTATTGTTTTTTATGCTTATTTTCCTTTATCCACCTTTTTTATGCGTTTTCTGGTATCCACCTTTTTTATGCTTTTTTCACGTACCCACCTTTTTTATATTATTGTTTCAAAAAAGCAAGGATTATTGACTTAGCTCTGGATTTTCCCAGCCAGATATGGAAGTTAAGATTTTGCTGAAAAGAGATGGACAGAAAAAGATATCAAGTCTTAAAATTAAACTCCTGATAGGTAATTAAATTGATACGCGGGTAACTAAATTAATATTATATCTAACAGCGAGTTGATACTAAAGTTACCGGCTACGAATTATTCCAGTGCAAGTAAAGTTTTTTGTTTTAAGAAGGAAGGCATTTATTTTCAGGAAGGAGTGCATTTTCTTGCTTAAAGACAGAGTATTTGACAGACTTTCAGATGCAGGTTTCATGATCCGGAATAAATTCAAATCCAGAAAGGCTTCATCACGTGAAGCTATCTTTGGATCCAGTCCTATAATTGATGCTGATTTCATTGAGGTAGGTAACGTTGAGGTAGATGAGGACTTCTTCCGCGATACGGATCCTTCTTCTAAATCGGATTCAGGGCCAATTGACTCGGATCTGATGGAAAAACTCAGAGAATACCTTAAAACGAGATCTGAGGAGGAGATTTCCGAGATATTTGAAGAGGTCCGTAAAATTCTGGAAAGAAGAGGCTCTGAAAGTGATTTCCGGAAGGCTTCGAGAGAGGAGATCCCTATTAATCAAAGAGCAAGACTAAAAAAGATTTCAAAGAATGCTTTCAAAGTCTTTCTGGAAACAACTTCCTATGGAAGGAAACAGATAATTAGCGCCTCAAAAGTAGCTTCCTCAAAAGTCTCATCAATGGCATCCGACGGAAAAGAATCAATAGTGGATTCCTCGAAAAAACTCAATAAAAAGTGGAACAACCTTAGCCCCAGAGACCGCAAAATCATTTCCGAACTGATAGTCGCAATGATCGAGATTGGGCTGCTTAAAGGAGCTAGCCGGAGTAAACAGGCCGCATTTGCTGTCCTGTCAAGCATATCCAGGCGCCAAACACCATCACGGAAAGACCTGGAAGATTTTGGAGAAGGTCTACAGAAACTTTTCAGGCGCAGACATTAAAATACAAGGGCATCGAATGTTCAAGAAATGTACTAAGTTAAAAGTACCTGGGACTTAAAATCTGTAAGGTTTGCTTATTGCCTTCACAAAACTTGCAGGGCTCTCCCCAACATCCCAGTTTTCGGAATTTCCTATGAGATATGTGTGGTCAGAAATCTGTTGAAGCCCACCGGCATCATAATTTCCGATTATAAGGGAAAAGATCCTGGCTCTTCTTTCAGCTTTTATCTCATTCCATTCCCGAATAAGGGGTCTTTCTGAGAGTTCGGAAAACCCATCGGTAAGGAAAAGGAGATCGGCTCCCTCAAAAGCCTTTTCGTTTTTCATAGATTTGAGGCCTGCGCGAAGTGCAGTATTAAAATCGGTGCCGCCTCCGAAAGTGAATTTCAGGAACTCCAGAAACTCTTCACCCATACGTTTCTTATTTGTAAGCTCAATTTCAACGGTCTGCCACTTCGAGGAAAAGAGAATCACTTTAACATCCCTGTTTTCTGTTAGCATTCTTCTCGTAACTGCCAGAACTACGGCTTTTGCAAGAAGCTCTGGACTTCCCCGCATCGACGCCGAGGTGTCTACAAGGGCGACTACAGGCCCTTTTCTCTTTTTTCCTGCAGCATCCGAGTTCCAGTTTTCCCCTTTTAGCTGATAGGTCAGGAGCTTTCCTTCAAGCATATCAGCATAGAATTTACGCTTAAGGAGAGGATTTTTTAGCTTTATGATTTCTGCTGGAAGTAATGTCTGGAGATCACCCGAAAAAGTAACCGAATGAACTTCGCTTTTACTGTACGGCGATAAGTTTAGCTTTTTTGAGCCGTACTCAAGTTCGATCCTTCCTACCTGCTCAAGAATCTCGTGAAGGTCCGAACTCTTATTAAGAAGTGAAGCATATTTTTCAAGGTTTCCAAAGTATTCCCTGTGAAGAGTCTTCAAGGAGTGGTCCCAGGCTCTGCCCGGAAAGAGCATTGAGAGAATTTCGAGCATTTCGAGGTGGGCTTCAAGAACAGGGATAAGCTCTTCAATTTTTGCAGCTATGCTTTCTTCTATAACCGACTCCAGCGTCTCTCCTGCCTTCTCTGAAGACATGAAGTTCAGAGTCATTGAAACAAGTCTTTCGGATCCCGCAGCATTTCCAGCCTGTTGACCTGGATTTTCCCATTTCTCATGCTCGGGGTCTTGCAGGGAACTTTCTTGTGTAAGGAAACTTTCCTGTTTGAAAGAATTTTCCCGTTTGCTTTCTTGAGTTGACTGTTTATTGGATACATCCGGATTTTCCTGCAGCCGGAAATTTTTCTCTATATCCCGTGCTCTGCTTCTTTCCCATGCCGATTGAGTTTCATCGATTAGTTTTCTAAGGGCTTTAAGGCTTTTTTCGAGGTTCTTTGAAAATTTTTTTGAAAATTCAGACTCCATTTTCCCATAGTCGTCCAGAAGTGTAAAGAGTTCTTCAAGCAGGGACCTGAGAATGAAAATCCCTGCCAGGTTGTTGGTTCCTGCAAGTGCTTTTATTTCAGCCCAGAATCTAAAGTCCCTCAAACCGAGAAATATCGGATAAAAAACTCCAAATTTACTCATAAACAGCTTTTCATCTTTTATTTCGTACCCATCTTCTGAAAAGAGTTCGTAAACAAGAATTTCCGCAATTTCTTCTCTGACTTGCCTTGGCATTTTTCGCGGAGTGGCCAGGACCTCCCTGAGCTCAAGATTCAATATTGTGGAAGGATTAAAAGCATGGCTGAACGATAAAGATGAGCCTGATCCGGGAATGCCTTTGAAATCCTCCTTCCGCCTTTTTAATTCCTGCATATTTTTCCTTTTCCGGAAATTTCCTGCATTTTAAGAGATTTATGTAAGCTTTGAAAAGTTTTTGTTTTAGTTGTTATATTTAAGGGATTTTTCAGTTATATTTTAGAAATTTTTAAATCTTAGGCTACCTCTCCTGCTTTTTCAAGGGTCACATCAAATACCCTGGGTTTTTCCAGTAGAACCCTTACTTCATTTAGATTGCTTGCAATCTCGTAAACATCGGTATTTTTGGAGCGATATTTCATCAGAATTTCCTGGCTGTCCTGGACTGAAACCCAGAGGTTTTCCCTCAGGGTTTTCTCAAGCGCTTTTTCTTCTTCCTGGATTTGCCTTCTGAAATAATTCAGTCTCTCCTCCAGATTTTCGTATTCTTTTTCATAGAGTTTCTTATCCCCATAATCAAGGCTGATCTTGAACTCAAACCCATATTTCCTGCGGAATTGTTCTGCCAGGGATTCGAAATTCAGGGAGCTGTTGACATTACTATAATCGAGCCCGAAGCTATAAGTATGGGTTGGAAACTCGGTATGGTGTTTCAGCAAGTCGAGAGCATTGTTAAATGTAAGGTTCCTCTGAGGCTTGATCCCTGAAAACCTTGAGCTTTTCAGGCCACCTGTTGTCCTTTTTTCTTCTTCGTAGCACTTATTGCAGGCTACAAGATCCGGAAGTTCCTGCTGCAAACAACCGTAAATGGAATTTTTCAGGTCAAAAACATCCAGTTTTAGTTTTTCGGTATCTGTACCCCCTGAAACAACCCTATCGAGAATAAGCTTCCTGATCGCTTCCTTCTGTTCCGGCACTTCCCAGAGAACATGCTGTAGCAGGACAGCAGTCATCCGGTCTACACTGGTATACCCGTTTACGACTGAGGCTACCCTTAGTATATTTACAATTTTCTTCCAGCGCCTGTCCGAGACAAAGATATTTGAATTCCTGAGTTCCCTTCGGAGGGCCTTTATAATTGATCGAACCTCGGGATCAACTGGGAGGTCTTTTGCCCTCCTCTGGATTTCCCTTATATCTTCTATGCTGAGTTTCGTTGAAGGTACGAAGTCTTCAGTGTTTTTGAAGATAAGGTCTTCAAGGTTCTCTTCGTGCTGGATATAATCCACCCTGTACCTGAACAAAAAACGGTCGTAAAGAGCTTCGAGACTTTCATCTTCTTCCGGCAGCTCATTGGAAGCCCCAAAAACCGTAAAAAGAGGCACCTCGATGAGTTCCTTACCATTATGGTACTTCCTCTCATTAAGTACAGTTAACATGCTGTTTAAAATGGAACTATTTGCCTTGAAAATCTCGTCAAGCAGGGCTATATGGGCAGTTGGAAGGTAACCTTCTATGCGCCTGCTGAACTCGTCCCTTTCAAGCGCCTTAAGGGAAAGCGGTCCAAATACTTCTTCAGGAGTCGAAAAACGAGTCAGGAGATAATGGAAAAAATTTCCTCCCTCAATAGTTTCGCAGATCTTGCTTGCAAGCAGGGTTTTTGCAGTCCCAGGAGGGCCAAGTAAAAGGACATGCTCGCCGGAAAGGATTGCAAGAAGAGACCCGTTGATTTCAGCATCCCGTTCTTTAAAGTAACCTGAAAAATCCTGTTTGATATTAATAACTGTATTTTTTAAATCCAGAACTCCCATAAATTCCAAGACCTTTATAAATTTCTCTTTTTCAGCATCAAGCCTCTAGTATGCGAGAAAGATGCTACAATAGTGAATTGCAATAGCCGGTTAGAATAATGAAAAAAATGAACTCCTTATTTTATGGGCCTTGCCTTAATTAATTTTTCTAAAAATTCCTATCCCTTCCACCAATGTCTGCAGATTATGTTTCTTTTCAGTGATATACCTTTCTGCTTTAAAACTGAAACCCAACTTTGTATCAGATATCATGCACGAGTCTGGTATTACCTAGATTAAAGCCCCTCCCGATCTTGCCTTTTATCATCCGAAGAGATTATGCATAAGGAAGGTGCTGAGTAATAAGAATGATTCAAATTCACCCGAGTGAGAATATTCCTGACGACGAAAAAATAGAAATCCTATTCTGAAATAGATCAAATTCCGGAGTTCTTGTATGAATGATTTCGAACGTGAAAAATACAGTCGACAGATCCTTCTTTTTGGGGAAGAAGGGCAGGAAAAGTTGAAGAATGCAAAAGTGCTGGTTGCCGGAGCAGGCGGGCTGGGAAGTCCGGTTTCTACCTATCTCGCAATAGCAGGAGTCGGAAAAATAATTCTTGCAGATTTCGATTCCGTGGACTCCAGCAATCTAAACAGGCAGTTCCTGCACCATCAAAAGGACATCGGAAGGATTAAGGTAGAATCAGCAAAGGAAAAACTGCTTTCCATGAACCCGGATATTGAGGTTGAAACCATAGCTGAGATGCTTACCGAATCAAATCTCGAAGCCCTGGTGCCTGAATGTGATGTTATAGTTGATGCGCTTGATAACCTTGAAACTAGACATATGCTTAACAGGCTTGCCATAAAAAAAAGGATTCCTCTAATTCATGGAGCAGTTACCGGATATGACGGCCAGGTAACAACCATAGTGCCTGGAGAAACTCCCTGTTTTTACTGTATTTTCCCACGTATTTCCAAAAAGGAAGTTTTTCCGGTTTTAGGGACAACTCCAGGGATCATCGGTTCCATTCAGGCAAATGAAGTAATTAAATTCCTGACAGGGCAGGGGAAGCTTCTGGTAGGTCGCCTCCTGTTCTGGAACGGACTTTCAGGAAATTTCAGTGAGATTTCACTCTCAAAACTAAATAATTGTCCTGTTTGCGGAAATATTAAGGAAAAAAGCGGAAATAAGTAAGATTTTTACCATTTTAAACCAGGATAAACCTTTATTTCAATTCCCTGCCGCCTATTGGCCAATTTATATATATC
>DATMYS010000558.1:0-6885 GCA_035560835.1 Methanosarcina sp. | reverse complement strand
TGAAAGCGTTCAAGTTTAGACTCTATCCTACAACTACACAAGCTGTTCAATTGAATCAGCACATTGGTAGCTGTAGGTTTGTCTACAATTGGGCGTTGGATCAAAAAATAAAAACCTACGAACAGACAGGAAAATCAATTTCCAGATTTGACTTAAACAAAAAGATTCCTGTCTTGAAAGCTTCTAATGAATGGTTAGGAGAAGTTAACTCTCAATCTTTGCAGGGAATGACCAAACAGGTTGAATCTGCTTTCACTCGGTTTTTCAGAGAGAAGACCGGATTCCCTAAGTTCAAGTCTAAGAAAAATCCTATACAATCTTTTCCCGTACCTCAGCATTACACTGTAGACTTTGAAAAAAACACTATCAAGCTTCCTAAAATAGAACCAATTAAAGCAGTTTTTCACCGGAAGTTTGAAGGTGAATTGAAAACCGCTACTGTTTCAAGGACGTGTAAAGGACATTACTACATTAGTATCCTTGTTGAAGATGGGAAAGAACTTCCTACAAAACAGAAGTATTCAGAATCTACTACAGTGGGTATAGATGTCGGGATTAAGGATTTTGCTGTACTCTCTACAGGTGAAAAGATTGAGAACCCTAAATACCTGAAAAACTCACTTCAGAGGCTTAAAGTCCTTCAGAAAAGAGTATCATGTAAGCAGAAAGGCTCTAAGAATAGGGCAAAAGCTAAACAAAGGCTTGCTGTGCTCCATGATAAAATAACTAATCAGAGAAATGATTTCCAGAACAAACTCTCTTTTAAACTGATATGCGAAAACCAAGCTGTAGCTCTGGAAACTCTGAATTTAAAAGGTATGGTCAAGAATCATCATTTAGCTCAAGCTATTAGTGATTCTGCATGGAGTAGCTTTGTAACAAAATTAGAGTATAAAGCCGAATGGTTGGGAAAAACTATCTTGAGAATAGGACAGTTTGAGCCTTCTTCAAAGCTCTGTAGCGTATGTGGATACCGCAATAAAGAGCTTCAGTTAAAAGACAGAGAGTGGACTTGTCCTGATTGTAAAACAAAACATGATAGAGACATTAATGCCGCTATCAATATCAAAAAATTTGCTCTCATAGATCAAAATCTAATTGGATCATAACACCTGCGGAACGCGGGGAAGAGCCCGTTGACTTGCCCTCGATAGAGGGAGGAATGACACAGGAAGCCACTCAGTCTTTAGCTGAGTGGTAGTTCACTTTTGTAAGACTTAATGATCCATATCTATAAACTGTAATCTATGGTCTGCCTGCTAAATCGCCAAACTTATCTCACTTTAGATTCTCCATACAAAAAGGTGAAAGTAAAGATGCTTGAAGTCTACTGCGACTCATCTTATAATGAAGGTGAAGACTCTTACATCGGCTGCGTCGTACTCCGGAACGGCAGTCAGATCTACCAGTCTACAACAAAGGTTCCGAATGCCCCTCAAAATAATCTCGACTGTGAACTTGCTGCTCTTAACTTCGCTGTAACCCTGACCGAAATTTTGTCCGACGGCGATCTGGATATTACTATTTATAATGATTCTACTGAAGCCGTAAAAGTTTTCCAGAAGGAAAAGCCACAAATCGAAAAGAAACTGTCCGGGCTCAGTATTAATTTTGAATACATTCCACGTGAAAAGGTAAATCAGGCAATTGCAGACAGTTTATCTAAAAAATTTCCGATATTTTTCCTGAATATTCCTACCTGTGAGGTTGAGTCTTTTTCCCGGAGAGAAGACATTCTTTCCGATATTGCCCGAAACGGGCGTAATATCCTTTATCTGGAGAAAGTCGAAGAAAAATCCACGAATAAAAAGACCTGCTACAAGCTGATTATCCGTACTATGAATAAAATCCTCTCTAATGACCGGTTTTATCTCATAAAAAAAGGGGGGCTGGGTACACAGATAAAAGTCGCAGAAGAAATAAGGAAAGACCTGTCCGACCCGCAGGTTCTCTCAACACTGGAAGTAAAAGGTGTCAGGCTTGAAAACTCCTACTTCCTGCTGACAGACGAAACCTGGGGGCTTCGGGGAACGGACAATCAGACCTGCTCTATTCTTCCAGGCTCAATTCCCCACAGGATAATCTGCGACGAAGTAGACCGCTCCCCTGAAAATCTCTTCAGAAGAGCCGAACGCTTCAAGTAATCATCAACCGTTGCGCCCCAACCGTTGCGCCGGTTGATCACACCGTCGCTAGGGTTTTAGATCAAGCAGGAGTTTTCGATCAAACCTTTTCCCAAAAGGTTTGCAGGCAAGCAGTTTTTTGAAAAGGCTTGCGCTACCTAATATTTATGCATTGGTCATCGGTTAAGGATTCATTTCCTTCTTCTGTTACTCTTTTTGACTCCAATTCTTTCACTTTTTACTCAAACCATTCATCTCTAAACCTTTCTCTGTTTACATGCGGATCTAATGCTTGACTTTCATATACACTCATTATCGTCTCAAAAGTCCTTTGAATTCTACATCTATGCAGAATTACTGTCAATAAATCTGATGCATTCTCTGCAAATATTGTACTCCAACGTAACTGCGTATATCTAGCCATTTTTTCAGGATGAGTTGTTGAGTTTCTTACAAGAGAATAAATTCTCCTGCTAACGATTAGTGTCAATATTGCTGTCCAGATTAGAGCTTCAATTACCTGCATACTCTTTGTTTCAAGAACATCCAGTGAGTATTTGCTTTTCAATTCCTTAAACAGAAGTTCTATGTCCCATCTTGCCCCATATAAGTTTGCAATGTCTTTTGCATTCAAAATATCTTTCTGAATATTTGTAATATAAATATGGTGCTTTTCATCCTCGTCATTATATATTGCAACAAGACGTACATTCATTTCATCCTGTTTTTGCTTTCCTTTATACTCTCTTCTTTTGAATGCTATTTTTACAACTGCATCAATATCTTTTCCAGAAAGTTGCTTAATGCACTCACTAATAGGTTTCCCTATGAAATCTTTGCACTTTGTTTTAGGCATCCCTTCCTCTATTAAAACAACAATAGGATCCATGTTCTTTCTAATTCTTGAGACAAAATATCCCCCATTTTCCTCAACCCTTGCAAACATCTGAGTTTTGTAAAAACCAAGATCAACAAGGAGAATACGGTCTTTGATCCAGGGACCTATTTTCAATGTTTTTATCTCAGCTGTTTTTTCGGAGTACAGAGTAACGGTTTTAGGTCCGTTAGCAACTGCACTTACCATAACTCCTACTTTTACTCCAGCAGCTACTGTTCTTGCTCTTGCTGCTGGAAACTTATCTGCTAAAGAGGAATGAAGACGAACAATTGTGCTGTCCTGAATGACAATATCCTGGAAGTTTTCGAGTTTCTTGCTAAGTTTTCTACCAGGTTCTTTTGCAAGTTCTTCTATGCCGTGAATTACACACTGATGCAGGAACTCAACAAGTTCAGGAGTGAAACGATAGTACCAACTGCTATCGCTTATGGTTTTATGGGACTCGGTTTCATATTCTCGTTTCAAACTGGCAAGTGTACGCTGCAAGCGTACACCAAAACTCAGAGTTAAAACCCAAAAGATGATGACAGGGTCAATTTTACGTTCACGTATTATAAGACCAGTTTCTTTGGCAGTTTGCCTTAACCACTCTTCGGGAAACATTTCCCGAAGAGAGTCTTCAAGAGTAGGTGGGGAAAGGGGAGACATAGAGATACAGAGATTAATGTATTGTAATATAAAAACCTCTACAAGAGAGGGAATTTAGTGCTTAACCGATGACCAATGAATATTTATGAGCATTCCGTTATTATAATATAGGGGGGTGCGAAGTTACGGTAGAATATCCTGAAAATGAGATGTGGCAGAATGTTCCCGATGTTCAGTGGAGATTGGGAAAAGAATCTGAAGGAAATGCCGAAGAATCGAAAAAACCCGGTGAAGGGGAGGCTCAGTATTCTGGGGTTCCACCCGGTGAAAGCTGTATATCCTGTCTTGAAATGCCTGAGGAACAGCGTAGAAATTTTATCCTGGAAATACAGCAGGTGGCAGAAAAGATACTCAAAGCCCATGGAGTTATCAATGAAGTTGCTGATATTTTAAAGGGTGAATGGTTCCTTAAGCTCCAAAAAGTCGGGTTTGAGAAAAGACTGATTCTTGCAAAGTATGGGGAAGAGGTTTCCATAGGGTTTTATATTTACTCGGACGAAGCACCTGTTCCTGATCCAAACGTTGTCTTGCTCTCACAGAATGGGTTCTGGTACCCGCAGAGAATCGAGGAGCTGTCTGAGGAAGCGGTTTCTTCCTTTTTTGCAGGGGCATATGGGGACTATGACTTCCTTAATATTATTCCTGAAAATCTTGAAAAGTTCCAGATTTTCCAGCGGGATTTTGCAAAAACACTTGAAAGCCAGGGATGGAGTGGCCCGGATGTAAAAGTTCTCGAAATAATCATGCCAAGGAATTAAGCAACCTTCTAAAACTAGTTTCATATCAGGAACTAATTTTTTTCTCTCTATTTTCTCAGGAATTAGCCTTTTTTTCTTTCGGGCTTCTCAGGATTCAGGCTATTTCTTTCTGTCATCTTAATTCTGATTTTGTTTTTCCCACAGAATATTTAAATCTTGAAAGCATACGCAGTTTCGTATAACTTCAGCGGTGTTACTTGCTTTTACCTCAGCTCCTTTCACAATAATTGATTTTCAGAAGGTCTTTTATGTTTTCAATAAATTCCGAATGCATCTTATCAAAAAAATCTGAAGATATCCCTCCTTTCTATGTGATGGAAGTGCTGGAAAGTGCTCAGGCTCTGGAAGCTGAGGGAAGACATATAATCCATCTCGAAGTAGGAGAGCCTGATTTCCCTACGGCTCCCCATATTTGTGAAGCTGCCTGTGCTGCTATTGGCCGGGGATCCACAAAATACACTCACAGCCAGGGACTTCTTTCGCTCAGAGAGGCAATAGTCGAATCTTACCACCAGAAGTTCGGAGTCGAACTGAGTCCGGACCAGGTCGTTGTGACATCTGGCACGAGTCCGGCTCTTTTGATTGTCTTTATGGCTCTGCTTGAGAAAATGGATGAAGTCATTATGTCGAACCCTCATTATGCTTGCTATCCGAATTTCGTGAAATACCTAGGTGGAACTCCTGTTTTTGTTTACACGAGCGAGACAAATGGTTTTGTCCTGGAACCCGAAACGGTAAGGCAGTGCCTGAGCCCGAATACTAGAGCCATCCTGATCAACAGTCCTTCAAATCCTGGAGGGCATGTCATGTCTCCGGAAAGCTTGCAGGGACTTGCAGAGATCGCGGATAAAAAAGGAATTCCTATTATTTCGGACGAGATCTACCAGGGTTTGATCTATAGCGGGGAAGATCATACCATTCTGGAATACACAAAGAACGCCTTTGTCCTTAATGGCTTTTCCAAACTATATGCAATGACCGGCTGGAGGCTTGGCTATATTATCTGTCCGCCTGAATGCGTCCGTGGAATTCAGAAAATCCACCAGAACTTTTTCATCTGTGCCAATTCCTTTGTCCAGGAGGCAGGAATTGCGGCCCTGAAAGGTCCACAGGAACACGTTGCCGAGATGGTCCAGACTTACAACATACGCCGCCAATATATGTTGAAGAGGCTTATTGGGATGGGCCTTGACGTCCGCAAAGAGCCGACTGGAGCCTTTTATGTTCTCGCCGATGCTCGCAGATACGGCAGTGACTCCCTGGAACTGAGCCGTCGCATTCTTAACGAGGCCGGCGTTGCAGTTACTCCCGGAATTGATTTTGGGAACGGGGCAGAAGGCTATCTGCGTTTTTCATATGCCAACAGCATCGAAAATATAAAAGAAGGTATGGACAGGCTGGAAGCTTTTTTGGAAAAAGAACTTGAAGGATTATAAATTCTATAATTATAGGGTCCTCTTAAACTCACCATCAAGCTGAAGACTATTTCTCTTTTATTCCATTAATTAAGGGTACTAGTAGTTTCCCCAAAAAAAGTACATCTTATTTTTTACCAAACTTGAAATTAAAGTAAAAATAAACCGTAAATTTTATTGAGGAGGATGTACAATCCTCCTCTGGCGATATATTATGAAAGCTCCGCTTATACCACTAAACGAAGATTTCAAATGGAAATTGTTGTCCGAAATATTAAACGTTTTTGATTCAAGATCTTGCAGACAAATCCTTACAAAGAGGGGCATCCTGCCCCTCCAAAATTCAGTTCCTGCTATTAAAATTGTCCTTCTGAGCATGTTTTTTTCCTGTGAAATTTCCTATGTTATCAGAGAATTAGAAGAAAGAGAAAGCTTGAGAAACTTTTTAAAAATCAGTTCAATACCCACTCAAAAGGAAATTTACGGTATCCTTAGTAAGTATGAACCAGAGCAGTTTACTGCTTTTGTTTTTGAGCTTTTAAATGATTTATGTCCTAAGAGAAAAAGTGGGTCAAGAGGCATTATTATTGACAGTACTGATATAAACCTTAACCTGAACTGGCACGCTAAAAAGATTACCAAAATAAGTTTGGAAAACAAAGAATACAAATGGGGTCACTCAACCCACAGAGGTTTTTTCATTGGAATGAAACTGACTCTTGCACTTGAATCTCAAACATTGAAACCTTTAGCGTTTCTGATTAATGAAGCAAATGTATCAGAACCTAAAATTTATCCCGAAATACTTAAAGAACTCAAGAGAAGGAGAATAGTAAAAGCAGGAGACGTTATCTATGCTGATAGAGGATACTACTCCTATGAAAACTATGTTATATCTGTAAGAGAGTTTAAAGTAGTTCCTTTAATATTCCCAAGGAAAAACTGTAATTTTAAGAAACTTTTCAATATGCTGAGATATCCTCTGAAAATCTTTGATTCAAGAAGAAATACTGAAAGAGAAATAAAATTTTACAAAGAAATAA
>DATMYS010000557.1:0-2776 GCA_035560835.1 Methanosarcina sp. | reverse complement strand
TATATATCCCTCGTAAATTAAGGCAAATTTCTCATAAACCAATAACTATAGGCAACATCCTGAAGAAAGATTTTATATACTTTAAAACGTAATCAGTGTCTAGCAATACATTTGCGAGGTGACCTTTATGTCCAACACAAGAAATTTTGTTTTACGAGACGAAGAAGGCAATGAGCACGGCGTTTTCACAGGAAAACAGCCTCGGCAGGCTGCCTTGAAAGCTGCAAACCGAGGCGCCGGGACTAAATCCAAACCGGATATTATCCGCCTCAGAGAACGCGGGACAAAGAAGGTGCACGTTTTCAAGGCATGGAAGGAACTGGTCGAAGCCCCTAAAAACAGGCCTGACTGGATGCCTGAGAAAATCAGCAAGCCCTTTGTCAAGAAAGAGAAAATAGAAAAAATCGAACAAACCTGATAAACCTAATTTCTCTCACATGCCCTGAAAATAGGGTTCTTTCTTTTTCTTTAATATCCAGATAAGGAATTAGCCTGGACTGGTCTTTAATTTTTACACTATCCGGGCTGGCTTATTTCCTACGTTTTCTCACAATTAACAATCTCATCTTTATTTTTTACATTCCCTTTCTAGTTTTCACCAGAATCTTTAACGATAAGTTTAAAAATAGATTTTCTGATTCCTACATCATGGAACTGAAGAGAGAGAACGTGCTCATTGAAGCCCTGCCTTATATGCAGGAGTTCTACGACTCAATCATGGTTATCAAAGTGGGCGGAAATGCAATGGTTAGCGCCCAGATCATGGAGGACATTATAAAGGATGTTGTGCTCCTGCGCTATGTGGGAATCAAACCAGTTATTGTACATGGGGGTGGGCCTGAAATTACGGAAAAAATGGAGAAGATGGGCAAGAAAGCTGAGTTTTTCCAGGGCTTACGTATTACAGATGACGAGACAATGGAGATTGCCAGGATGGTGCTTGTAGGAAATATCAATACCAAAATTGTATCTCTTATCGGGGTTTGCGGAGGAAAAGGTATTGGGCTTACCGGTCATGATGGAAGAATGATCCTTGGTCATAAGCAGGCTGCACAGAAGGTAGTAGTTAACGGTATTGAGACTGAAGTTGATATTGGCTGGGTTGGAGAGTGTGAGGTAATTAATCCTGATATTCTGCATATAGTGCTTGAAAACGGGTATATTCCAGTCATTTCTCCTATTGCTGTGGACGCGAAAGGCAATGCCCTGAATATTAATGCCGATATAGTTGCAGGCGACATTGCTGCAGCTTTGAATGCTAAAAAGCTTATTCTGATGACTGACGTCTCAGGGCTGCTTAGAGATATAAATGATCCCGGTAGCCACATCTCCCATGTAACTCTGGATGACATCGACCATCTTATCGATGAAGGCGTTATACATGGAGGTATGATCCCAAAACTCAAAGGCGCAGCAGTTGCAGTAAAGAACGGGGTTGAAAGGGCTCATATCATAAATGGAAGCGTTTCTCACTCCATGCTTCTTGAACTCTTTACTGATCAGGGAGTCGGAACCATGGTCTGCAAGTTGGAAAATCCAAAAGAATAAATAAGAGGAATAACTTATGGGCGCCGATTTTATTTTCAGGCGCCTGTTTTTAACATATTTTTAATCCAGGATGGGGGTTCCGTAGGTAAAATCTTCAAGTTCCAGGACTTTCCTCCAGAGTTCTTTGCATTCACAGTCTGTTTTGCTGAGATCTTCCAGATTCTGGGTGAGTGAAAAAATCCTGAGAGAGTCTGCAATATCTGAGCTGCAGATTTTACAATTGTGAGGGCCGCGTTTTGAGCCTGCACCGACTGGGTCGGACATAAGAGGAAGGTCTGGATGAGCGGCTTTTGCTCTTTGCAGAATTTCTACAATACTCCAGAGCCAGGGAGGACGATATTGTCCTTTTTCCCAGAGAGCTTCTACAAGGGTGCCTTTCTGAATATTACAGAGGTTGATCGATATTGTGTCAGCATAAGGGGCTGCATTATCTATTGAACGAATAATATCCTCAAGGGCCTGGCGTTCGGAGAGAAAGAGAGGTTTTAGCATCAGATAGGCTTTAACAGTTACCCCATTTTTCCTTGCTATTTCTGAGGCACGGACAAAATCCCTGAAGGTAAAACCTTTATTAATAGAGTCCCTGCGGATCCTGTCCGAGCTCGTTTCCAGCCCGAAAGCCAGCTCAAAGGGCTTATTTTTCAGTATCTTGAGGCACTCCTGCACGTTCTCTTCGGTTACGAAGTTAGGGCGGGTTTCCGCAAGTACCTTGACTACCCTGGGATCGTCTACAAGGATTTTAAGAATTACATCTCTTGCCTCAGAAGGAACCTCCTGCTCGTCAAGAAAACTGCCTGAAGTGAAGATTTTGACCATAAACTCAGTGAATTTTTCAGCTTTCTTCATTGCTCTTGCAAGCTGGGCCCTGTAATCCTCCAAAGTTGGGGGTTCACTTGCGCAGTCATAGACATAACCGCACATAGTACATCCTCCGGCTTTTCCCCAGCGGCATCCTGCGCTCTTGAAGATTACAGTTAAGGTTTTTACCTGAGTTCCATTTACAAGATCGACTCCTGTCCAGCTTGCTGCAGGTTCATCGGTAGGAGAAGGTCTAACTTTAATCCGCTGCCGGATTTCCATTACTGCTTTATTCAGGGTCATGGGCGTAAAAACTCGCTTTGTGGCTTGCTTCATATTGTAAAAAAGATTTGAAGCTAAGAGACAGCTTCATATTCGTTCTTTATATTCTATACTTACTGTAATTCTGTAATTTTACTTTATTATACTC
>DATMYS010000556.1:0-10337 GCA_035560835.1 Methanosarcina sp. | reverse complement strand
ATTTCTTTACTGTACTTATTTTCCTGATTTCATCACTTTTCTTCATTCTTCTCGATAGTTTTCACAAGATTTATATGATTATATGCGCATATAGCCATATAATTATGCTTGAAAGCAAAGTTAAATTTTTCAAAGCTCTTGGCGACGGGACCAGGCTCACTATCCTTTCCTATTTGCTGGAAAACAGATACTGCGCCTGTGATGTTACATCCCTTACAGATAAGGACCAGACAACGGTTTCAAAGCATCTGAAAGTGCTCACCGAAGCCGGGATTTTAAAGTATGAAAAAAAAGGTCGAAATGTAATTTACAGCATAAGAGATGAAAGTACTAGAGAAATATTATTAATCCTTGGAATAAGGGAGATAAAACCCTGTTGCGATAGGCCGAAAGATTCGGGAGTTTTTTCTATGGACGAGATTGAGGAAGAATGTGTGAGAAAAAGAGAAGGTGAATCAATGGGCGAAGCAATGGATGCAGATGACAAGAAGGCAGTAATCAAAAAGAAATACGGGGAAATTGCAATGGCAGGAGGATCCTGTTGTGTTAGCAGTTCATGTTGTGGGAACTCCAGCCCCATCGAGCTCTCTAAATCTATTGGCTATACAGGTGATCAAATCCTTTCTTTCCCGGATGCAAACATGGGTCTTGGATGCGGCAACCCGACAGCTTTTGCGGAAATAAGACCTGGGGATGTCGTTCTAGATCTCGGCTCAGGTGCAGGATTTGATTGTTTTCTCGCAGCTGAGAAGGTAGGAAGCTCAGGAAAGGTAATCGGAGTTGACATGACTCTGGAAATGCTTGAAAAAGCAAAGGCAAATACCGTTAAATACGGATATTCAAACGTTGAATTCCGTTCTGGAGATATTGAAGCCCTTCCTATTGAAGATAAATCCGTGAATATTATTATTAGCAACTGCGTGATTAACCTTGCTCCGGACAAAGAAAAGGTATTTAGGGAAGCTTTCAGGGTTTTAAAACCAGGAGGCAAGATGTATCTTTCCGATATGGTACTTCTGGCTGAGCTTCCAGAAGACCTGAAAAATAACAAAGACCTTCTTGCAGGCTGCGTTGCAGGTGCGTTGTTAAAAGAAGATTACCTCAGGCTTTTGAAAGAAGCCGGATTTTCAGTTGAAATCCTGAGTGAAGATTCGGAGATAAGCGAAAAACAGTACGGAGGACTGCCTGTGGAAAGTCTGAAACTGAAAGCCTGGATGTAAATAAAAATATGATATAAATGAAAAACATGAATGTAAATGAAAGCACTATATAAATGGAAATATGTTGAGCCTATCCCGAAACTCAAAATCTGATTTTTGAATTTCGTATTTAGAACAGTCAATCGAATATCTGATCATGGAAAATGATCGGGAAAACTCCTGATGATTTGGAATAGAATAGGTTTTGGGATAGACTCGATAACTGAAACGTGATAGAAGTGAAAACAAGAATGTAACTGGTGTTTCCTGAAAGATATATCAGCAATCAGTTATTCTCTTTTTTGAAAGAATACCGTTCCTGTCATACAGGGAATGAGTAAATTCAACGCCCTCCTGTGCAAAGATTATTTAATGACTTTCATTATATATTGCTCTAATCTCGTGTTTTCAGCGTATCTGTATATTAGTATCTAGAAACCAATCAACATACCTTCAGTTTGATTATTAAGATAGTATCCGTTTTAACCAATATCTAAAGGAGATGACAGGTATAAAATCAATAATTCTTGCAGGCGGTTCAGGAACACGACTCTGGCCTCTCAGCCGGGAAATGTATCCCAAACAATTTTTAAAGTTTGGAAGTACGTCTCTTTTTCAGGAAACCGTCCTCAGATGCCTTGAAATTTCTGATATTTCCGAAATTTTCGTTGTAACGAATGAAGCTCAGAAATTTTTCGTAATTGGACAAATTGAGGAAATAGGTTACTCGATTCCTCCAGAGAATGTCCTAATCGAGCCCGAAGGCAAGAATACTCTCCCTGCGATCTTCTTCGGAATGAAAGAAATTGAAAAAAAATATGGGCACTCTGTAGTAGGAATCTTTTCTTCGGACCATGTCCTTGACAGAGTTGCAATGCAGACAATTTCTTCGGCTGAAGAGCTTGCTTCGGATTATCTGGTTACTTTCGGGGTTGTTCCGGCATTTCCTCACACGGGATATGGTTATATTAAACCCTCAGAAGCCTGTGGGCCAGGTTACAGGGTTTCGGAATTCAGAGAAAAGCCGGACAGGGAGACCGCAGAGAAGTATATTCAGGAAGGCTGTCTCTGGAACAGCGGGATGTTCCTTTTCGACACAGAGCTTTTCTTTGACGAAGTTAAAAAACATGCACCATCTGTTTTCGCCTGTTTTGAAAACGGAAAGGATATTAATGAGATTTATGCATCTGTGGACAAGATCTCCATTGATTATGGAATAATGGAAAAATCCGATAGGGTCGCAGTTGTAAAACTTGAGCATAAATGGAGCGATCTGGGAAATTTTGCAGCAATTTATGACGAATTTGAAAAGGACCCTGTAGGCAACGTAGTCCACGAATGTGATCCTCTAATGCTCAACTCCGATGGAAATCTCGTATATTCAAGTTGCGGTAAACTTGTTTCACTCATTGATATTAAAGACATGGTTATTGTTGATACCAGTGATGCTCTGCTAGTCTGCCCTAAATCCAGCAGCCAGAAGGTGAAAGATATTGTCTCAGCCCTTAAAGATAGGAATGATGAAAGGGCATACATAGGACAGACTGTTTACAGACCCTGGGGCTCGTATACCCTACTTGAAGCCTCCCCGGAGCATAAGATTAAAAATATCACAGTACTTCCTGACCATAAATTAAGCCTCCAGCTACACTACCATCGCAGTGAGCACTGGGTGGTTGTTAAAGGTATGGCCTGTGTGGAAGTGAGCGGACAGAAGTTTTTCCTGAGACCGGGAGAAAGCACTTTTATCAGCGCAGGAGAGAAACACAGACTGTCCAATCCCGGAAAAATTCCGCTTGAGATTATTGAAGTGCAGTTAGGGGAGCTTGTAGATGAAGCAGACATTGTCAGGTTTGATGATGTCTATGGGAGGAGCTGAGAAGTGTGAAAATAATAGACACGAAAATAAGCGATCTCTTTGTACTCGGGCCTAAAGTCTTTGAAGATAGCAGGGGCTATTTTTTTGAAAGTTATAATAAGACAACTCTGGATAGCCTTTTAGGAAAAGAATACACTTTTGTGCAGGATAATGAGTCAAAGTCATCTTATGGAACAATTCGTGGTCTACACTATCAACTGGCTCCTTTTAGTCAGGCGAAACTTGTAAGAGTATTACAAGGGGAAGTCTACGATGTTGCAGTAGATCTAAGGAAGAATTCCCCTACTTTTCTGGATTGGGTTGGGGTTGAACTCTCCGCTGAAAACAAAAGGCAGTTTTTAATTCCTAAAGGCTTTGCACATGGATTTTCCGTACTGAGCGAAACTGCCATCTTTCAATACAAATGCGATGAATACTACCATCCTGAGGCTGAAGCAGGGATTGTCTATAACGATTCGTCGTTGAATATTGACTGGAAGATAAAAGCTGAGAATATGAAGATCTCTCCAAAGGATAGGCTACTCCCAAAATTAGAAGAAGCTAAAATGAATTTTTAAAACTTAGATAAGATTTTTATTCACCAACCGTAATTCATGGTATCGTATTATTTATTGAAGTATCAATGGTGACATAAATGAGAATTCTGGTTACAGGGGGCTGCGGATTCATAGGCAGCAACTTTATTCGTTGCATGCTTGAGAAGTACCCCAACTACCAAATTTTAAACCTTGACAAATTAACCTATGCTGGAAATCCAGCCAATCTCAAGGATATTGAAAATAACCCCAATTACTCTTTTGTTCAAGGGGATATTTGTGATTCGCGAGTTGTCAATGAAGTAATGGAAAAAGTTGATCAGGTTGTGCATTTTGCAGCCGAAAGTCATGTTGACCGCTCAATAGAGGATGGTTCGGTATTTGTAAGAACAAATGTACTCGGGACAAATGCTCTTCTGCAAAGCGCACTTGCAAACAATATTAAAAAATTCATTCATGTCTCAACTGACGAAGTATATGGCAGCATTAAAAAAGGTTCTTTTACCGAAAAGGACAAATTGAATCCCTCAAGCCCTTATTCTTCAAGCAAAGCAGGTTCCGATCTTCTTGCAAAGTCTTACTACACAACTTATGGTCTTCCAGTGTGCATAACCAGGTGCACAAATAATTTCGGTCCCTACCAGTACCCTGAAAAACTAATTCCGTTCTTCATCAGCAGATTGATGGAAGGGAAAAAGGTACCTGTTTATGGCACCGGTCTCAACATCCGAGACTGGATTTACGTTGAAGACCACTGTTCTGCAATAGACTTTGTCCTTCACACCGGGAGCAGTGGAGAAATCTACAATATAGACGGCGGAAACGAGCTTACAAACCTCGAAATCACTCATCGTATTCTTAAAATACTTGGCAAAGACGAATCTTCAATCGAATACGTTGAAGACCGAAAAGGCCACGATTTCCGTTACTCCCTTGATGGCAGTAAACTGGAAAAGATGGGCTGGAAACCTAGGTACGATTTTGATACTGCCTTGGAACAGACAGTCAAGTGGTATGTTGAAAACCGATGGTGGTGGGAACCATTAAAACGCTGATAATTGGTGCCGATGGGATGCTCGGATTCGATCTTTGCAAAGTGTTTCCAGATGCTGTGAAACTGACACACAAAGACATTGATATCACAGATCGAGAGCAGGTACTTAAATTCATCCAAAAAATAAACCCGGGTCTTGTGATAAATGCAGCTGCCTATACTGATGTTGAAGGCTGTGAAGACCATCAGGAACTTGCACTTAAGGTTAATGGGTATGGGCCTGGATATATCGCTGAAGCCTGCAACGAAATAGGTGCAACCCTTATACACTTCAGCACAGACTATGTATTCAATGGGTCAAAAAAAGAGTATATAGAGTCCGATACTCCTGCTAATCCTATTAATGTATATGGTCGTTCAAAACTTCTTGGTGAACAGAAAATTGCAGAAAATCTGGACGATTATAGAATTATCCGGATTTCCTGGCTTTTTGGTACTCACGGAAAAAACTTTGTAGAAACAATGCTGAGACTATCCGGTGAGATGGCTCAGGTTAAAGTTGTTAATGATCAGTTTGGGAAACCCACCTATACAGTAGATCTCGCGAATAAAATCTTGGAAATCACTGAACTTGAAGCCGGGATATACCATGTGACAAACGAGGGTATATGTTCCTGGTACGAGTTTGCATCGGCCATCATAAGTAATACTGTTCCCTGTACAAGTGAGGAATTTCCAGGAAAAGCCAGGCGTCCAAAGTACTCGGTTCTTGTAAATACTAAAACCAGGCCCATGAGGCATTGGAAAGAGGCACTTAAGGATTATCTGAAGGAGAGAAATGTATGAAAGGCGTAATACTAGCAGGCGGTACCGGTAGCAGGCTCTACCCCCTGACTAAAGTTACAAATAAGCATCTTTTGCCTGTATATGATAAGCCAATGATATTTTATCCCATCCAGACTCTCGTTGGCGCAGGCATCAAAGAGATAATGATCGTATCTGGCCGAGGTCATGCCGGGCATTTTCTTGAGCTTCTGGGATCAGGTGCAGATCTTGGGGTTAAGTTTACTTATGAAATACAGGAAGAAGCCGGAGGAATTGCACAGGCACTTTATCTGGCAAAGGATTTTGTTGATAATGATAATGTGACTGTTATTTTAGGGGATAATATCTTTCAGGACAAAGTGAACGATACTGTACGGCGTTTTAATTCTGGGGCTCAAATTTTTCTGAAAAATGTGCCTGATGCTCAGCGGTTCGGTGTTGCTGAGATTGAAGAAGAAAATAAGAAAGTCATAGGTATTGAAGAAAAACCTAAGAATCCCAAATCCAGTTATGCGGTTACAGGCCTGTATATCTATGATAAAAACGTGTTTACTATAATAGAAACTTTAAAGCCTTCTGGCCGCGGAGAACTTGAAATAACGGATGTAAATAATTATTATATCCGAACTGGAGATATGAAGTATTCAATTCTAAATGGTTATTGGAGTGACGCGGGCACTTTTGATAGCCTTTTGAAAGCAGGGAATTTAGTAAAAAACCAAAAAGAAATGAGCGAAAATAATTAAGGTCAAGAAAGTACTATTCCCGTAGGTTTTCAATTCTTCTTAATAGCTAATTGAAATTAAGGGTTTAAGTCTTCTTGGTGTCATCTCGACTTGATGTAGTAAAAACTTATCCTTTATTAAAAACTAATTTAGGATCTCTATTAAAAATGGAGCGAAAAATGCCTAAAGTTGCACTGATCACAGGAATTACAGGTCAGGATGGAGCTTACTTAGCTGAGCTTCTTCTTGATAAAGGGTACACTGTGCATGGTATAAAACGGAGATCTTCTTCATTTAATACTGCAAGGATCGATCATTTATATAAAGATCCTCATGAAAGGAACGTAAATTTTTTCATGCATTATGGTGACCTTACGGACTCTACCAATCTTATTCGTATAATACAGGAAACCCAGCCAGATGAAATTTACAATCTGGCCGCTCAAAGCCATGTACAGGTCTCCTTTGAAACCCCGGAATATACGGCAAATTCCGATGGACTGGGAACACTGCGCCTTCTGGAAGCTATTCGAATTCTGGGCCTTGAGAAAAAAACAAAATTCTACCAGGCTTCAACCAGTGAACTTTACGGGCAGGTTCAGGAAATTCCCCAGAAAGAAACAACTCCTTTCTATCCGAGAAGCCCGTATGCAGCAGCTAAACTGTATGCATACTGGATTACGATCAACTACCGGGAAGCGTACGACATTTTTGCATGTAATGGTATTTTATTCAACCACGAATCTCCTATTCGTGGAGAGACGTTTGTTACCAGAAAAATTACAATGGCGGCCACAAAGATAAAGCATGGACTGCAGGAGAAACTTTACCTTGGAAACCTTGACGCAAAAAGAGATTGGGGATTTGCAAAAGATTATGTGGAAGCAATGTGGCTGATCCTCCAGCAAGAAAATCCAGATGATTATGTAATTGCTACAGGAGAGACTCACTCTGTAAGGGAGTTTACGGTATTAGCGTTTAAGGAAGTAGGGATTGAGATTTTGTGGAAAGGCAAAGGTAGTGAAGAAGTTGGAATCGACTCCGGTACAGGCAAAATTATAGTAGAAATAGATCCCAGATACTACCGGCCTACCGAGGTAGACTTACTGATTGGAGATCCTTCAAAAGCAAAGGAAAAACTTGGCTGGGAGCCGAAAGTGAAATTGGAAGAGCTGGTAAAAATTATGATAAAAGCCGACGGAAAGGCTGTAAAGGAAAATCACTCTTTTGAATAAAAGGCAAAGGTGATGGTTATGGACAAAAAATCGAAGATCTACTTAGCTGGCCACAGAGGTCTCGTAGGTTCAGCTCTTAAAAGAAAACTTGAGTCAAAAGGCTACTCCAACCTTATCTTCCGCACCCATAGAGAGCTTGATTTGACAAACCAGCAGGCAGTCAATGAATTTTTCGAACAGGAAAAGCCAGAGTATGTTTTTCTAGCTGCTGCAAAAGTGGGTGGGATTCTTGCTAACAACACCTATCCTGCCGAATTCATCTACGAGAATCTTATGATCGAAGCAAATATTATTCATGCTTCATATAGATATGGCGTAAAAAAATTACTTTTCCTGGGGTCTTCCTGCATTTACCCTAAACTCGCTCCTCAGCCCTTAAAAGAAGAATACCTACTAACAGGTCCCCTAGAAGAGACAAATGAAGCTTATGCAATTGCAAAAATTGCGGGGATCAGGCTCTGCAAACATTACAATCAGCAGTATAGAACTAATTTCATATCGGTAATGCCAACCAATCTTTATGGGCCTAATGACAATTTTGATCTCGAGACTTCACATGTAATGCCTGCGCTGGTCAGAAAGTTTCATGAAGCTAAAGTGAAGAATGAGCCTGAGGTTGTAATATGGGGTACCGGAAAACCGTTAAGAGAGTTTCTTCATGTGGATGATATGGCTGATGCATGTGTTTATTTGATGGAAAACTTTGATATGGATGACATCGGAGAATTTGTCAATATAGGGGTAGGGAAAGATATTACAATAGGTGAATTAGCAGAATTAATCAAAGAAATTGTTGTATTTGAGGGTGAAATTAGAAAAGACCTTTCAAAACCCGACGGTACTCCGCAGAAACTGCTCGATATCACAAAATTGAGTTCACTAGGATGGAAAGCTAAAATCTCATTGAAAGATGGGATTGAACAAACTTATGAGTGGTATCAAAGTCAAATTAAATGAAGAGCTTAAGTAGTATTAGGACTTACGCAGTTGGACTGAGAAATCAATAGCATTAAACCCTTAATTGTCTAAAATACAAAATCAATCACAACGCTAATTGTACTTGATTTTGTACTTCAAGTGCATAAGTCCTATAGTATAAAAGAATGAAGAGCTCAAGAAAGATAAATGGCTTGAAATATTTATTAGCTGTGTGAAGGAATAGAGTGAATCCACAGCTAAAAACAGGTAAATGTGTTCTTCTATGACTGAACATTCAACTGATTACGAACTGGTGATTCGCCCGAAATATGGGCTTCTGGATCTGAACTGGCAGGAACTCAAGGAGTACAGAGAGCTTCTTTTCTTTCTTGCCCTGAGAGAAATCAAGATCAGGTACAAGCAAACAATGATGGGAGCATCATGGGCATTACTGCAGCCTTTTTTTACAATGATAATATTCACTCTTATATTTGGCAGGCTTGCGCAGATCCCTTCAGATGGAGTACCCTATCCAATATTTTCATACTCCGGTCTTCTCCTCTGGACTTACTTTTCAAATGCTCTTTCTCAATCAAGCAATAGCCTTGTTGACAATGCCTCTCTCCTCTCAAAGGTTTACATGCCTCGGATATTCATACCGACAGCACCATGCCTTTCAGGCCTTCTTGATTACGTTATTGCTATGAGTATCCTTGCAGTTATGATGGTTTACTACCGATTTATGCCTGGAATTTCAATACTACTGTTGCCTTTCATTATACTTTTGACATTCATGCTTGTATCGGGAATTGGCTACTGGCTCTCATCCATCTGTGTGAAATATAGGGATGTGAAATACATTGTTCCTTTCTTCGTTCAGCTGCTAATGTTTATATCACCAGTTATATATCCTGCAAATATTATGGGTGAGAACCTGAAGTGGTTGCTTTACCTGAACCCTTTGACAGGTTTAATAAGTGCTCACCGTGCATGTCTACTCGGATATACTTCAGTGGATTTTGTCGGTCTTGGAATTTCGGCAATACTGACGATAGTGATTTTTGTGAGTGGAATAGTGTACCTGAAGCGTACAGAGAAGTACTTTGCGGATTTGGTTTAAATGGCAGCGTCAAAAAAGGAAGAATCGATAATCGAAGTAAAACATCTTTCTAAACAATACAATATTGGTATGGATACAACTTATAAGACTCTCTCTGAAAGCTTTACTTCTGCCGTGAGACACCCACTAAAGACGCTGAAAGATCTTCAAAATCAAAACGAAACTTTCTGGGCTCTTAAAGATGTAAGTTTCGAGGTTGAGAAGGGAGAGGTCATGGGCATAATCGGAAGAAACGGTGCAGGCAAGAGTACTCTTCTTAAGATCCTCTCACGTATCACATACCCAACAGAAGGCGAAGTCACTATGCGTGGACGTGTAGGAAGCCTCCTTGAAGTAGGAACTGGTTTCCACCTTGAGCTTTCTGGCAGAGAGAATATCTATTTTAATGGTGCTATTCTCGGGATGAAGAAGAAGGAAATCGACGAGAAATTTGATGAGATTGTGAAGTTCTCAGGCGTCGAAAAGTTCCTGGACACACCAGTTAAACGTTATTCAAGTGGAATGCAGGTTCGGCTTGCTTTTTCGGTTGCTGCGCATTTGGAGCCGGAGATACTTATAGTTGATGAGGTGCTTGCTGTGGGTGATGCAGCCTTCCAGAAGAAGTGTTTAGGAAAGATGAGCGAGGTGTCTAAAGGGGGGAGGACTGTGTTGTTTGTGAGTCATAATATGCAAGCTCTCAATTCACTTTGTCAAACTGCAATATTACTTGAGCAAGGACAGAAAGTATATTCGGGCCCGACAATGGAAGCAATTAATCACTATCTTGGAGAGATAAAAGGTAACAACAATGGAAAACTTGAATGGATATCTACTGATGAAAAACTCCCATTCTCAGATATAGTGAAAATTAGCCGTTATTATATTCAGGACGAAGATGGTAATATTCCAGTTGGACAATTATTAAAT
>DATMYS010000555.1:0-6204 GCA_035560835.1 Methanosarcina sp. | reverse complement strand
AGACAGATTTTTCCTCTGCCTTCATTACCAGAGGTAATATTCGCTCTAAAAACGATTTTTTGCCTTCAATGTTGAAAGTTTACTGATTGGTTCTGAAAATTAATTCGTAATGAGTGGGCTTTTTATCTATGGACTTGCGTTTCTTAAAGGAAAATTTCTATGAAATCTTACCGTGAAGTCTATATCATACTAGAGTATTCTGGATAAACGTTTTTATTTTGATGAGCTTACCCGGGAAAATATCTCCCGGCAGATTATTTATAGAGGACATAACAGATGATTCGCATTGCTATACCCAATAAAGGGCGCCTTTACGAACCCACAATCTCTATTTTCAAAGATGCAGGGCTCCCGATAAGTGGAGGAGCCGAAAGTCGAAAACTTTTTGCAAAAACTACCGATCCGGATATCCATATCCTCTTTGCCAGGGCTGCTGACATCCCTGAGTACGTACAGGACGGGGCTGCGGACGTTGGTATTACAGGCATAGATCTGATTATGGAAAGAGGAGCAAGGGTTGAAACTCTCCTGGATCTTAAATTCGGAAGGGCTAGCCTTGTTCTGGCTGTCCCTGAGGACTCGGATTTCCAGAGAGCTCAGGATCTTGAAGGCCGAAAGATTGCAACAGAGTTTCCGGAAATCACGAGCCAGTACTTCAAAAAGCTTGGAGTCAACGTTGAGGTCATAAAGGTCAGCGGAGCCTGTGAAATGACTCCACATGTGGGAATAGCGGATGCAATCGTGGACATATCAAGCTCCGGAACCACTCTGATGATAAATCATTTAAAACCTATTGACACCGTTTTTTCTTCTACAGTTTGCCTGATCGCAAATAAAGAAAGCCTCAAGACAAAGGAAAAAATTCTGGATATCAAAACTGCACTGGAAAGCGTGCTCAATGCAAAGCAGCGGCGTTATCTTATGATGAATGTTCCCGAGTCTTCACTCCAGGCAGTAAAAGAAGTACTGCCAGGAATGTCAGGCCCAACGGTTATGAAGGTTGAGTCCAGCAAATTGTCCGGAGAATCCATCCTTGCAGTTCATGCTGTTGTGGACGCAGATTTGATTTTTACTATTGTAAATAAGCTGAAGAAAGTTGGTGCACGGGACGTCCTTGTCGTACCTATTGAAAGAATAATGCCCTGAAAGGGAAAAGACTGGAAAATTAGATTCAGGTAAGATAAATAGAAGGAGATTTCTCAAAGACGTGCCGGAGATGTGACTTTGGTTTTTGAAGTAATTCCTGCGGTGGATATGAGGGGCGGAAAGTGTGTTCAGCTTGTACAGGGCGTGCCTGGCAGTGAAATTGTATCCCTTGACGACCCTGTTGAAGTTGCCCTTGATTGGGTTCGAAAAGGAGCAAAAACCCTGCACCTGGTAGATCTGGACGGAGCAATTGAAGGAGAGCGCAAAAATGCACCTATTATTGAAAACATAGTCAGCGCATGCCGAGGAGAAGGGGTTCGAATTCAGGTTGGAGGAGGCATTCGGAGCTTTGAGGATGCAGCTTTTCTGCTTGAACTTGAGGTTTCGAGGGTAATTCTCGGAACGGCTGCGCTTCAGAACCCGGAACTTGTAAAACAGCTCTCCAGTGCCTTTGGAAATGAACGTGTAACCGTTGCCCTGGATGCAAAAAACGGGAAAATCTCGATCAAAGGCTGGACTGAGGAATGTGCACAAACTCCTGTAGAAATGGGCAGGAAATTTGAAGAGTTGGGTGCAGGCAGCCTGCTTTTTACAAATATAGACACTGAAGGCCTTATGCAGGGAGTAAATCCTGTCCCTACAAAAGAACTTGTAGAATCTGTCAGCATTCCTGTAATCGCATCTGGAGGAGTAAGTTCTCTGCAAGACCTGCAAGTTTTGAAGAAAACCGGGGCAGCAGGAGTTGTGGTAGGCAGTGCTCTCTACACAGGCAGGTTCACACTTGAGGCAGCGATTGAAACAATCCTGCGTGATTAAATCGATCGCGATATAACTAAGGCAATCCTGGATGATAAGAGTCTACTTTTTCATGGTAGAGCCATTCTACATAGTCTTATTTCGTCAGTTTACCGGGAAAACGTGGACCTGAGATCAACGGAGAAGGCAGCAGGATGCAAAGTATTTATAAATTAGAGAGAATGTGATTAAAGAGACTTTGATTAAGAGAATGTGATTAAAGAGATTTTAATTGAATGTGATGCTCTATGAGAACAGGCAAGATGTCCCGCAAAACAAAAGAGACTGATATCCAGCTTGAACTGAACCTTGACGGCACAGGGATTGCCGATGTCAATACAGGGATTGGGTTTTTTGACCATATGCTTACTTCTTTTGCAAGGCATGCAGAATTTGACCTTAAGGTACGTGCGGACGGTGACCTGTACGTGGACGAGCATCACCTTGTGGAAGACACAGGGATAGTTCTCGGAAAAGTGCTTGCAGAGGCGCTCGGAGATATGGCAGGAATTGCCCGTTTTGGGGACGCCAGAATTCCAATGGACGAAGCCCTTGCCGAGGTTGCCCTGGATATAGGTGGACGCAGCTATCTTATCCTGAAAGCCGAGTTTGCAGCCCCTCAGGTAGGACAATTCAGTACTCAGCTTGTAAAACACTTCTTTGAAACATTGGCCTCAAATGCAAAAATTACCATCCATGCGAGTATCTATGGCGATAACGACCATCACAAGATCGAAGCTCTTTTCAAGGCTTTTGCCTATGCTATGAAACGTGCTGTAAAAATCGAGGGTAAAGAGATAAAGAGCACTAAAGGACTTCTCTAAACCCCGAGTTCCGCTTCGGGAGCATGGGGCTCTTTTCGCTCACTTCGTTCGCTCAAGAGGGCTGATTTATACAACTATACTGAGGTTCGTTCAAGCAGACTAACCTTTGCTTAATGCATAATTTAGCTTATCCTATAGGCTTAAGAGGCATAGCTTTTCATTTCCTGCCGCCTCAAAAATTAAGCAACCTTACATTTTTATTCTAGGAAAAGAATTTCATATATAATTTGGGGGAATTGAATGAAAATTCTTTATATATACGCACACCCGGAACCGAAATCTTTTAACGGTGCTTTAAAGGATACAGCTCTTGCTGCCCTGCAGGAGAAAGGACATGAAGTAAAGCTCTCAGACCTTTATGCAATGAAGTTTCATCCTGTCCTGAAAGCTTCGGATTTTCCGGAAAGGAAAAACATGGAAGTCTTCAACCCTTTCTTCGAAGCTATAAAAGCTGTAAAGACAGGGGCTTTTTCACCTGATATTAAGGAAGAGATGGAAAAAGTAAAATGGGCTGATCTTCTGGTTTTTCAGTTCCCGATTTTTTTCACTTCCATGCCAGCTATAATGAAAGGCTGGATCGACCGCGTCCTGGCGCCTGGGTTTGGATTTAATCCGGTTACTAACAGTGCTTATGATACTGGGCTCTTCAAAGGAAAGTCTGCAATGCTTGTTACAACTACCGGAGCTCCGAAAGCGATGTATTCTGAAGGAGGAGCCCATGGAGACCTGAATAAGCACCTGGAATCGATAACCCATTGCATTTTTGAATATATGGGGATGAAAGTGCTTCCGTCCTACATAATTTACGAAGTAAGCAGCATATCCAGGGAAAAAGGAGCTGAAGAATTGGAAAAGTACAGGCATAGAATACTTGATCTTTAAATAGAAAGGAAAAACGCTTTTTTTCTTTTTTTAATTTCAGGACTGAAAAGCAGCCTGATCCTTTCTATTATTCTTACTAATATTTTTACACTGTACTTTTATAAAAACCTATATTAACCGTTATGTATGTCCAGACATATCGCAAGAATTCCAGACAAGAGTATGGGTTTAAAGATTTCCCAGCAGCCCTTAAGAGTTCGGAAAAGAAGCTTGTGCTTATTCAAAGCTTTAAATGTTAGGATAATAAGAGGAAAGTAATCAGGAATAAGATCTCACAGATCCGGAAGTAAAGTGAATATACGCTGGGAGCAAAGAGATTGATACGAGATTGATATGAGATTGATACGAAACACCGGCAGAAAAGGAAATTGGAACATAAAAGCAAGGAATTTATGACGGAAATCTTTGAGGCACAACATGATAGATCCTTTTGAGCTTTATTTTTACGAAGACTGTCCCTATCAGGATGAAAGCGCAGAACTGCTCAGGCTTGAAGGCAGGGGAAAAATGAAGATTATTTCAAGAGAAAGCGGGATCTGTGCCTGCGCCGACGACCTGGCAGAGTATTATGAAAGAAAAAGCCTGAAAACCCTGAATTACCTACGAGATGGAGAGACTTTCAATCCCGGAAATGCAATTTTCGAAGCCGAAGGAAACCTTAAACTCCTGTTCAGGTTCTGGAGGGTCTCCCAGACTTTTCTCACTCTCATGTGCGCAATTGCCACGAAAACAGCTTCTTTCGTAAACGCAGGCCGAAAGGCAAACCCTGAACTTATCATTGCAACAAGCCGGAAGACTCACCCAGGATCACGGATATTTGAGCTTAAAGCCGTGCGGGCAGGCGGAGGAGATATCCATAGAAACTCTCTAAGTGATTCCATCCAGATCAGCCAGAACCACCTGGAAGTTGCAGGAGAACTGGAAAAACTCAGGGCCATGAAAAAGATAGAAATCGAGCCTAGATCAAGGGAGGAAGCATTCAAATATGCAGGAATGTCGGATATTATGCTCCTTGACCACCTTTCTCCTGAAGAACTGCGGGAACTCGGGCCAGAACTTAAGAAGCGCAATCCGAAGCTTGAACTTGCAGTGGGAGGAATCGAAGCGTCCAGGATCCCTGAATACGCTCCTTTTGTAGACATTATAGTTATAAGTGCTCCCTATTACGCAAATCCCCTAGATTTCACGACGAAAATCGAAAGGATCTGAAAAAAAGAGGTAAAAAGGTAGCAGCATGCCAGAAACAGGATATTCCAAAAAAAGAAAATCCCCGGAAAATGAAGAAAAAAAGGAAAAAAATGGACTGAAAAGGGGAGGAATAAACAAGGAAGGAATAAAAGGGGAAGGAAAAAACAAAGAAACCGAAATTCTGCCCACCCTGGTGAATGCGCTCAAAAACGACCTGAGCCCTGTTCTTAAGGAAATCGAAGTAAAGGATGTCAGGATAGGGCTCGCCTATACCGGAGTCCTGCTTTCCAAAAATTACGGGGGCGTTGCCTGCACTCCCCTTTATGAGTTTTCAGGCTGTCCTGCTCTTGGGTTTGCGGGCTCTCTGAAAGGCAAAACTGCGGATAAAGTGCTTGAGCTTGCCCTGTCAGAAAATCCTCTTGAAGCCGCAGTCGGAATTGCAACTGCAAATGCTCTTTCCCACATGTTGCGGGATATCAAACCTGAAAACTTCCCACTATCGAACATAGATATACTTGACCTTATAAAACCCGAAGACAGGGTTGCAACGGTCGGCTATTTTGGTCCCCTTGTCCCTAAAATTCTGAAAATAACCGAGAAACTCACAGTCCTCGAGAAGCGTGAAATCGAATCTCCTGAAACCCGGACTCTGCCCTCGGAAAAAGCCAGAGAAGTTCTTCCAGCATCGGATGTAATCATTCTCAGTGCAAGTACTCTCGCCAACAGGACTTTCGATGAACTTCTTTCCCTGCGGGGTGCAGCAAAGGAAATTGTCCTGCTCGGCCCAAGTACTCCTCTCTACCCGGCCCCGTTTTTCGAGAGAGGAATTACTGCTGTAATGGGGACCCGAATTCTTGACCCATTGACAATGCTTACCGTGGTAAGTGAAGCAGGAGGAACGAAAAAACTGCATAAGTACTGTGGGGAGAAGGTTGCTTTTAGAAAAAACAGATGAACAAAGAAAGTCCGCTTGAGCGAGCGGAGTGAGCGAAACGGACAGCGTACTCCCGAGACGCAATTCGGGGGCGCACTGCAGAGCCGCAACTCTGCCGAAAAAGTTGCACCAGTACTACGGAGAAAAGGTGGCATTCAGAAATAAAAATGAAAAAGAATAAGTTCTTTTAAGCGAAGTAAAAAAGAATTCGCGCTGTTTTACACTTGCAGTTCAACTCGCAAGAAATTCCAGATTTCCTATGGTCTCGAAGAGAAACTCGGGTGCTGAGCTCATTCTGAAGCTCAAAATTGTTTTTTGAACTATACATTTCAAATAATTAATCAAGTTTTTTGACCATATCTCACAAAATAAGCTTTAAAACAAATATATTAAGGTTTTAGCCCCCTCCTTATTTCTTCATTCAGAGAAGGCTTG
>DATMYS010000554.1:0-6784 GCA_035560835.1 Methanosarcina sp. | reverse complement strand
AGTGAACCCTCGCCTCTTCGTTTTTCTCTTTGAATATCTAAACCATAGCTTCCTTTTATAGAGACAGTAGATCGGATAGGAAACCGAGGTCAAAATTTCAATCACTTATGTTAAGGAAACTTTGTTAAAGGATACTTAATCATCTGTATCCAAGTAACCGAGCGGGCGGCCCGAAGCATACCCCATCCTTTAGGGTGGGGTGGCCGCTCGCAATTTGATTTCTCTTACCTTTAAGTGGTTCTGTTAATTTCTGAGTTGACGTCGTTTGCTTTTCTTTTCTCTTGTATCATTCTTATTAATTCCATACTGTTCTATCATGATTTTATAATTATGAGTTAAGTATTTAGAATATTTATATCTTATAACCATCCCGGCAAGGAAGATAGCGGCGGTATACATTGAAATCTCATGTCATCTATGATCTACCTGTAATACCTATAGTTCACCTGCAGTTTACCTGTAACTTATATTTGACTGGACTGTATACTTTCGATTATCAAGCAAATGGAAAAAGAGTTGACATGAAAGCACTTATTATAGACGGCTATGTGGATGAACCTGCCTGTCTTGGGGTTCCTCCCTACCTTTCTCCCTATCCGCGTTATATAGCAGGCGCTCTTAGGGAACGCGGGCTTTCCGAAAAGAACATTCACTATCTGACCATTGACACCCTGCGAGAGAACCCGCCCGGAGCAGGTGAACTTACAGGAAAAGCAGATCTTGTTGTCATTATAGCAGGTATGACTGTGCCAGGTAAATATCTTCGGGCTTCCCCAATCACACCTGGGGAAATCGAGACAATTTTCCGGACTGCACACGGGGAAAAAGTTATAGGTGGGCCTATCAGGCTCGGTTTCAGCGGCGAAGGCGGAAGGGCTGCAAAAGGTACTGAAGGCGGGATAAACCTCTCAGGTGCAGTGCTTGCCAGAATGGACCTTGAAGCTTTTGTCTATGATCTTTTTAAGGACGGCGTTACCGGAAGTTCTCCTGCGAAGCTCAGAAATACTGAGGCTGTAGAGCATCGCTTCAGAACAAGAGCCGAAATCGGGCGCTGGGGACCCAGAGGAGCTTTTTTGATCAGGCAGCATCCTGATTATCCTTACTGCATGTGCGAGCTTGAAACCTATAGAGGTTGCGGCAGACAGGTCCACTGTTCTTTCTGCACAGAGCCTTTTTATGGGGCTTCCGATTATCGACCCATTGAGGATGTAATCTCCGAGGCATCCGCCCTTTACTCCCACGGAGCCCGCTATTTCAGGATTGGTAGGCAACCTGACCTTTTTTCCTATCACGGCACGGATACCGGAGGGCCTGTCCCGAAGCCCGATCCAACGGCTATTGAAAGGCTCTACAGGGGAATCCGAAACTCGGCTCCAGAACTGTCGGTGCTCCATATGGACAATGCAAACCCGATAACACTTGCCACTTATCCCGAAGAGTCCGAGCAGATTCTGAAAACCATAATTAAATATCATACCGCTGGGGACGTGGCAGCTTTTGGAATGGAGAGTGCCGACAGGGCAGTGATTGAGGCAAATTTCCTTAAAGCAAGCCCTGAGGAAGTTTTTGAGGCGGTCAAACTTGTAAACAAACATGGGGCTGTTCGAGGGGCAAACGGGCTTCCAGAAATCCTTCCGGGTATCAATTTCGTGCATGGGTTGATGGGCGAATCCAAGAAAACTTTCCAGCTTAATTATGATTTCTTGAAGCATGTGCTCGATTCTGGATTGCTCCTGCGCAGGATCAATATCCGCCAGGTCATGGCTTTTCCCGGAACCTCAATGTACGGAAAAGACGAAGCTGCGAGGAAGCACAAGAAGCTCTTTCTGGACTACAAGGAACGGGTAAGGAAGAATATTGACCTCCCAATGTTGCGGCTTGTTGTGCCTGAAGGTACCGTACTCAGGGATGTAATGTGTGAGGTTAAGGAAAAACGAATCACTTTTGGGAGGCAGCTTGGCTCATACCCTTTGTTGGTTGGAATCCCTGCTTCTCTACCTTTGCGGAAATTTACCGACGTTACGGTCACTGGGCACGGGATGCGCTCGATTACCGGCATACCTTATCCTCTGCCTATTAACACTGCTTCTCCCAATCTCATTAGGGAACTTCCCGGGCTTGGCAAGAAAGCTGCGGACTCGATAGTCGCCGGAATCCCCTACACTGACAGAGAAGATTTTCTCAGACGGGTAAGTGAAGGAGATAAGCTGCTCCGGTTTATTGAAGTTTAATACTTTTTGGTCGTGCACTATTAGTTAGTTGATGTTATTTCCAAAATACTTTTAGCGGCGTGTCATACTTTTTTGCAATTCAGTAAGGTTAATAGCATGCTTGATGCACGAAACATAAGGCATTTCTAGCACTGGAAAATTAATCATGAAAACATCAACCGCATAATGATGGACAACCTACTTTTTAAATTTTAGTTATTCAGCTTCGATATTTGTAGAGCCAACTTCGAGCCTCAAAGATCTGATTACTAGTGCTTCGATTCCAAAATCAATTTCTTATTTCCTGGAAAAATCTGTGATCTTTGGATCTATTAAAAGTCAAGTTTTGTGAACCTACTTCGAAATCGCAGTATTAGATTCATAGAGTTAGACTCATTCTGCCTGATATCGGATACTAATAACTCACAGTCTTATAATCTCCTTGGGCTCGGGATTTGCGGTTGTCTCATTCGGCTCTTTTAAGAGTTTTTTGAATTCATACTTTTCGATATCTCCAGAGCTTTCTTTAAGACAAACACTTATTTATCCAATTGAGAATCATCTTTACTTGGGATTTCAAAGGGGATTTTTGGAGGGGATTTTGTTGAGCGAAAGTGAAGAAAATATCTATAGAGTAAAAATTGCTCTTCAGCTCAGTTTCATTGTCTGGGTTATGCTTGTGGTTTTCATTTTCTATGCTACATTTGAGGCAACGACGAGAATGTACGGCACTTTTTTGTTGCTGTTTATGGTAGTTATCTTAACTCCTTTTCTGCCGGATGGGGCAGGCTACGAAGAAAGGAAACCGGAGTAACTGCAAGGTAAAATGAGTCTTTTACTGTCAATATAGGAAGACCTCAAAATTTTACTTTTTTATAAAAAATCTTCTTTATAGTCTCAGCTGTAAAGATGTACAGTCCAATTACGGCTCCAATAATTAAAATAACCTTTATAGGAAGAGGTTTAAATCCAAAGAGTGCTGCAAAGGGAGTTAGCGGGAAGCAAAGAGTAAGGACTACAATGAGCATAGTGGCCACCAGTAAATATTTTCCTGGTTTGCTTCTGAAGAAGGGTTTTCTACTCCTGATTACCAGGACTATCATTGATGCCGAAATAACGGATTCTATAAACCAGCCTGTTCTGAATTGTTCTATCCTACCCGGTAGCAGGAGAAGTAGAGTACCAAAGGTCAGGTAGTCGAAGACCGAACTGGTAAAGCCAAATACCATCATAAACTTGCGGATGAAATTTATGTCCCAACGGTGTGGCTCTTCAACCAGTTCTTTATCAACAGTATCCGTAGCTATAGTCATTTCCGGGAAATCAGTCAATAAATTGGTTAGCAGGATCTGTGTGGGCAGCAGAGGAAGAAAAGGCAGGAAAAGAGACGCTCCTGCCATGCTGAACATATTCCCAAAGTTGGCGCTGGTAGCCATGAACACATACTTCAGGGTATTGGCAAAGGTTTTTCGTCCGCCTTTGACACCTTCTACAAGGGCATCCAGGCTCTTTTCCATCAGCACGATATCTGCAGCTTCTTTGGCGACATCTGCAGCACTGTCAACTGAAATTCCTACATCGGCGGCATGAAGAGCCGATGCGTCATTAATGCCGTCTCCCATATACCCAACGACATTTCCTCTTTTCTTGAGTGCAAGGATGATACGTTCTTTCTGATTTGGCTCTACTTCGGCGAAGATGTCAATGTCATTTACTTTTCTTGTAAGAGCCTCGCTTGTCATCTTATCAAGCTCGCTTCCGGTTAGAATTTTTGAGGCTTTAAACCCTACTTCCTGACTAATACTTGCAGCCACAAGCCTGTTATCCCCGGTAATAATTTTCAGGGAAATTCCAAGCTTCTCCATGTTTTCTATCGTTTTTGCAATATCTGGCTTCAGCGGATCAAAAAACAGAAGAAATCCGAGAAAAGTCATTCCGTTTTCCTGCCCTTTTTCGATTTTAGTCTGCTTGTTCATGTCCCTGTATGCAACTCCAAGTGTTCGAAACTCTTTTTCGCTGAACTCCTTATATTGCTGCTCGATTTTCTCCTTGACCTCTGATATTTCTACTGTTTTCCCAGGCTCTACTTCTGCTAAGGTGCAGACCTCAAGAATATTCGAGAGGGCACCTTTAGTGACCATCAGGCTATTCTCGTTTTTTGAGACAAGAACGCTCAATCGCCTGCGTATAAAATCGTAAGGTACCTCGTCCAGTCTCTTATATTCTCCCACATTGAATTTGTTATGTGCCAGGACTGCCCGGTCGATAGGGTTTTTGAAACCCTTCTGGTAATAGGCATTGAGACTGGCGTAAAGAAGGATTTTTTCACTCTGCTCTCCTTTCACATCCCTGATAGAATGAAGTTGAAGTTCTCCTTCGGTCAGAGTGCCGGTCTTGTCAGAACACAGTAAATTCATGCTGCCGAGATTTTCAATAGAAGCTAGTCTCTTGACAATCACTTTATTTTGCGCCATTTCTCTTGCGCCGTGAGAAAGGTTAACACTTATAATTGCAGGTAGAAGTTGTGGGGTAAGTCCGACTGCAAGCGCAAGGGAGAAAAGGAAGGAATCCAAAATAGGTCGCTGAAGATAAACATTGATTGCAAAGATTGCGATAACCATCAGCATGGTAACTTCCAACAGGAAATGGCCAAACTTTGCAATACCTATTTCAAACTCGGTTTCCGGAGCACTGGTCTTTAATTCTTCCGATATTTTCCCAAACTCTGTTTTTTTCCCTGTAGCTACTGCCAGTGCTTTTCCACTTCCGCTTTCCACACTGGTTCCCATCCAGAGGGAGTTTGTACGCTGTGCAAGAGGGGTTTCTGCATTAAGGGTTTTTGTTGATTTTTCCACCGGGTAAGTCTCTCCGGTGAGAGTAGCTTCATTGACAAAAAGTCCCTTTGATTCCAGAATAAGGCAATCTGCAGGAATTATATCTCCTGCATTGAAGATTATTATATCTCCCGGTACTATTTGGTCTATCGGAATCTCTTCTTCTTTCCTGTCCCTTGATACTGTTGCCTTCACCTCTACTGCACTGAGCAATTTTTCAAAGGCATCTGCAGCTCCTTTTTCCTGCCAGAAACCAAGCAGACTGCTGATAAGGATGATGGTTACAATAATTACAGTGTCTGTAACGTCCCCCAGAAAGAAAGATAGTCCGGCTGCAAAAAGCAAGATAAGAGTAATCGGACTCTTAAACTGGGAAAGTAAGATGGTAAGGGTATTTGAACTTCTTTTTGGTTTAAGGAGATTGGCACCATATTTTTTAAGGCGTTCACTGCTTTCTGAATTAGTCAATCCTTCGTTTGTTGTTTGGAGCCTCTGTAGCATTTCTGGTACAGGAACACTCCAGAACCTGATGTTATTCTGGCCTTGCGTCAACAGGATCTCTCCTTCTCGCCTGTCTATCTTTTCTTAAGCCTCCTTAACTCTCAGGAGTGTAGCTAGTTCTTCCCCTTCCTTTCCAATAGTTGACAGCTCTCTCGAAATTTCCGACTTCTCAAGGTATTTCTCTGTTCTGATCCCTCCTGGCTCTTCTATTTTAATGGTAATCTCCCCTTCAGTATATCCTTTTTCAAGGCACTCAATTACCAGTCTTCCGTATATAGAAGCAATCAACTTAAGGCAGTCAAAAACTCTGTTTTCTTCAATTACGTTTCTTCCGTCAAGTGTAATATTACTTAGTCTCTTTGATCCCACGAATTCGGTGAAGAATCCCTTTAGCTTTATTATGAACTCATCGATAGAGTCCCTGTTTAGGGTAGCAGCCAGTTCTTGGTCTCGTGTGATCTCGTAATCCCGGTGCATAATCAGGAAAGCTTTCTCATCCGAGGAGATGATGAACCTATTTTCTGCATCCTTGTCTTCGATCACGGTTTCCAGGCTATTTTTCTCATACTTGATGTTTTTTATATAGAAGTCGGATACATCGAGTTTTTTTACTTTCTCCTCTCTGGATAGGATTCCGCTCTTTGACCATATAGGCAAAGTCAGGTTTTGCAGGTCTTTTACTTTCAGGGTGTTCTGTGTGAAAATGAGTTCAAATTCGTACCGCAAGTTGTCAACAAAACCGACTTGCTTTCCCCTCAGCGTTTTATCCTCTATGAAGGCATAATACGCATTTTGAGCTCCATAAATGCTGTCTTCAAAAAAAGGACTAAGGATTGAGAGTATCCTTGTATCAAGCTGCTGCATTTCCATGAGGTCCAGTTTATTATCCCTGTCGAGCTCGGCAAGTTTTTCGTTTTTCTTTACCAGAGCCGCACTTGAGGAGGTCTCGAGAGTTCTCTCTTTGACCTCAAAAATTTCAGCTACATCTACTCCGGCTGCGCGGGTTTCAATACAGTCCCTCATTTCCTTCTCAAATAGGTCTATTTCTTGAATCCTTTTTTCGAAGACTGCAAGCCTTTCTCGGTTTTCATTTTTTATTGTAATGGCTGATTTTTCCAGAGGTATGACTTCCTTTGAAATCGCTATGAAATCCTGCATATCCTGAATAAAGTCTCTCTGAACTGGAAAATCGGTAGAATTCTGGAAAGTATATCGAATTTTAAGACCCCCATTATTTCC
>DATMYS010000553.1:0-2620 GCA_035560835.1 Methanosarcina sp. | reverse complement strand
ATATTGATACAAAGTGTTATAAAGCTTTAAACTCCGTTTTTGATTTTTATATAATACTGGAGAAAAAAGTATGCTTATATGTGAAGATTTCCCAGTAAGTTTCGATTACAAGTACCTCATGATAAAATCTAAACTAATAAGACAAAAAATCCAAAATATATTGGATAAAACAATAAATGATTCCTATTAGGTTTTAATTGTGGGTACTTTGAGATCAAATTTAACTCAGAATAAATACGGAGGATAAAATAATGCGAAAAACTATGTTTAAGACAATATGTGTCTTTACTCTAGTCTTCTTTGTCATGTCAATGACAGGAGCAGCATGCAGTAACACGAAGACAAATGCAATAAATGATACTTTTACATGTAAAAGTAAGTCTTGCAGCTATAATGTGCTGAGTAACGACAAAGGTAGCAACCTTAAAGTTACAACTACAGGTACTATCACTACCAAACTCGGCGGCAAAGTGACAATGTATAGTAACGGTAAATTCACCTACACAAAACCATCAAGCTGCAAGAAATCTTGTACTGACAGTTTCAAATACTGTGTAAAAGGCAAGAATGGATCAGATTGTGCAACTGTTACGATTAAAATCAAATGCTCCAGCTGTTCCAGCGGTTCTAGTTGTTCCAGCTGCACAACCTGCTGAAAGTACCCAAAAGTACTTGCTTCAGTAGGAATACTTTTGCAACCAAGCACATTAAAGGGAAAAGGAAGTGTTAATCTTCCGGGATAAAAATCCCAAATCCCTTTTAATGCTTTAACTTACTGCTTTTTACCTGAACAATTCGAATTTAGAGGTCAGTTAATTATCTGTTTTATCTATCTGTGTTTACTGTTCTTGATATCTAGTGACATCGAACTAAAGATAGCTCAAAGTAAAAAACTGAGCGGTAGACTATATTAACTTTCATTAAATATCGACTGTAAAAAAGCAGTTACTTCCTGAAAAAAATAATAAATATAACTTGGTGTGACAACCATAATTTTCCTAAAAAACCTATTCATACCCTGCAGTCGCATCCTCTTTCTTTAAGGAGCCGGACCTGTTCTTCATAAGAATCCACAAACTCGTCTTGAATGGCTTTTCCTGTCGCAAGGACAGGGTCAAGAGGAGTATGATGTTTATATCCTCGCTCCGTCATCTCATGAACAAGGGCTTCATGCCTCAGGTAAAGGGCTTTGAGCTTTCCCCTCCAGCGCATGGTTTCTGGATGATGAGCATAGGCTTTCTTGTTATTGGTTATTATAGACCATAGAGCATGTAACTCACGATGTTCCCCTAGAAGATGCTGCCTGCACATTTTCTCAGGAGGTATATCCCAGATTCTCATAAGATGAACTCCGAGCACATTTAAGAAAGGGTTTTCGGAGAGGGAGAGAGTTTACTTAATGAGAAATTTAAGACCCATGTTCTGTGTCTGATTCTTTATTCTTATACATATTTACATACAATCTGAGAAAATATAGCCCATGAGACAGGGCACATTCTGGTTTTCTGGAATTTTTCTGCTGGCTGTTATATACTTTTTATCCTCTCCTGCGCTTGCCCACGTACCGGTTTTCGGAGGGGAAGGAAAAAGTCCTGAAACAGCAATCTGGATTGAAGACCCTTCGAAATCGAGGGTACTTTATGGGGAGCTTGCTTTCGGAGATCTTCGTTATTACGATTTTAATGTGGAAAAAGGAGAGAGAATCGTACTCGTGCTCACTATTCCCGTTGAAGAGGGAAATAATGGTTTTACCCCGAGCCTGATTCTTATCGGGCCGAGACTTACGGATGAAGGAAAAGTACCCGAAAAATTGGAAGTGCCCAAAGGATACGGTGCAAAAGTGCTTTCCTACAACCTGCCTGCGAGCCCTGTATATGAAGGGTTTACCCCGAGCGCCTTTTACTCGCTTGCTAAGCTCGATATCAAAGCTCCGGAAAGCGGAACATATTACGCTGCAGTAGGAGCAATACAGGAAGCAGGCTCGAGAGAAGGAGAAGATGCAATACAGGAAAAAGGTTTGCAGGAAAAAGAGTTACAGATAAAAAAAATCCAAAGAGCAGGGAATTATGGATTAGTTACAGGATACAGAGAAACTTTCACTTTGAAGGAATGGATATCCATACCCCTGAGCCAGATAAAGATTTACCGCTGGGAAGGGCAGGGACTGCTTTTGATCTTTACTCCGCTTGTGCTGACTCTTGCAGCCGGGATTCTGGTAATTTTCTTTAAAAGGGAAACTGTAGCCGGGTTCAATCCTGCACGCATCTCAGGAATACTTGCAGGCCTCTTCTTTCTGGGCACAGGAGTAACATATGTTTTTCAGATGCTGATTTCATTGAGTAAAAGTTCATATTCATCAGGGATCTTTATTACCCTTATTTTAATTGTGGCCAGTATAGGACTTGGAGTTGCTGCAATAGTCTTATCCCTCAAAGATGAAAGTTACGGCGCAAGATCAGCAAAGAAACGGCTTTACTTCGCTGGCCTGGGAATAATCGGGCTTCTATTTTGGACAGGATGGATCATAGGGCCTCTTCTGGCATTTGAAGCTGCAGTGTTGCCCTGGAAGCGCAGGGGATAAAGTTTAAAGCCAAAAAATAATAATTATTCAATATAAATT
>DATMYS010000552.1:0-4928 GCA_035560835.1 Methanosarcina sp. | reverse complement strand
TTTTAATGAGTGAATTTCTCATTTATTCCCGTTCCTATGTAATTTCACTATAAGTCGGAAATTTGCTATGTGATTATAAGCGCATTTGGTAGCGCGGTGGGGTCTTATGAGGGGGAGTTTTTCAGTTACAGTAGATCTTGAAGATTGGTATCATATTCCTTCAGTCTGCAGTTCTCCTTACGCTGTTTACAGCACTGTGAATGAATTTTTTGAAAAATGGGAAGGCAGGTACGATTACCTGACTGAACCCACAAAAAGGGCACTGGATATTCTCGATGAGTTCAACGTGACTGCTACTTTCTTTGTAGTCGCAGATATCGTAGAACACTATCCTGAACTTGTCGAGTCAATTGCGGAAAAGGGGCATGAAATTGCATGTCATGGGCTACATCACGCCTGCAAAATCGATCCTGAGACGAAGACGCGATTAATGAGTAACGAGGAATTCGAGCAGAAAACATTTCTTGCGAAAAGAATTCTTGAAAAAGTTAGTGGAGAGAGAGTAGTAGGCTACAGGGCACCAAATGCTTTTGTAGGTGGCTGGATGCTGGATTCGCTTGAAAACATCGGGTTCAAATATGATTCTTCAGTTTCCGTAAATTCTCTTTATAATAAAACGGATTCGTCCCTTAAGACAGTTTCGTCTTTTCCTTACTACCCTTTAGAAAACGGGCTTGAGGCAGGCGATGATAGAAATTTTATTGAGTTTCCTTGGGCGTATTATCAGAATGTACTTAAAATTCCGGCTTCAGGGGGCCCAATACTCCGCTTTTTTGGAGCTCCTCTAGTATTAAATGGGCTTATCCAGAGTTTGAAAAGAGGACATGCCATTTTTTATTTCCACCCAATTGATATTTCCTGTACTAAATTTCCTTCAGTAGGGAATAACAGGCCATTTTACTGGTGCATGAAAGGAAAGCTTGTAGAACGTAGAATTCGTCACGTTCTGAAAGCCCTGAATGATGTTAAAAAAGTGTGCCTGAGGGATTACCCAGGAATATAACCTTTAGAAAGGTTTTCTAGATATTATAATCGAAAATTTGAAAAAAATTTTGATAAACCTAAATCTTTAAACCTGAACCCGTTATGTTTAATTTCCTTCTCTAACTCCATTTTGCCGTTTTGAATCTACCAGCTGTTTTTACAATGATCAAAGTACTAACTGCATGTTTCTTCTGGAGGACTAATTCGGGGGATGATGTAGACGCTGGCAGGAATAAGAAATAAATCTAATAAATGATGTTCACTCTGTAAGGCTGAAACCGTATATTAATATCAGCAGGACCTGTACTCAAGAAGGATACATTTAATATACTGTGAGTTATTGTGACAGAAATACTAAAGTCTTTGAACAGAGATACAGTACCCGAAAGCCTTTAATCGTTGAAATATTTTAACAAAACATTAATTAGGTTGAGGCAGGTATATCAAACTGCACTTAGGGCACAACCATTAATTATTTGTTGGGCTTATTGAATATAGGAAGAATACGAAAGAGGAGAAACAAATAAATAAAATCTTATGAACGAAAGTTTTTGGGCCTGTGTACTGCCTGTAAAATAAAAACTCTTTAAGAGTTATACCAAGTTTTCAGGAATAGATCATATTTAGGTGCGGAAACTGGACTCTGTAATTTTCAAAAAGGATGGGGGACACATTGTCTAAAACTACTAATAACATATTAAACATTATAACCTCGATTTCTTTATTACTACTGGTTTATAGCCTTCTTATTCTGAGAGGAATTCAGCCCGAAGGATATACAGTCGATATCTATGAACAGCTTCCTTTTCACTTTTACCTGACCCTGCTCCTTTGTTACATTTCATCCTGCGTTCTGCTTCTTGCATACAGAAAAATGAGTGCAGTTCTTATACTGTTTCTTGTTCATACTACAGTACTGATAACTCCTCACATGCTTGGCTATGTTTCAATAGGCAGGGGAGATGAATTTTCGTACCTCGGGCTTGCAGGACAGGGTTCATTTTGTAACCTTTCGGGCTTTTCCAACCTTTCTCCCACGGGTCCTCTGTTCGTTTCAGCCCTAGCTCGGATTTCAGGCCTAGAAACGTCGGCACTTTCATACTTCTTGCCAGTATTTTTTTCAATAATATTTATTACTGGAATGTTCCTGTTCTATCGAATTTTCATGAGCAGGGAAAAATTAGTCTTAACAGCTTTTCTCTCCTCGCTTATTCCGTATTTTGGCCATTTCCAGACCTCAGCAATTCCTTATTATCTTTGCTTTTGCCTGATACCTCTATACCTTCTTGTGCTAAGAAGCGCAATTTCGGATAAAAACAGGGCAATGGCTGTTTGCCTTCTTTTTATGATGCCTTTAATTCCTTTAGCTCATCCATTTATTTTTGTATATCTCGCCTGTTTCTCTCTGCTCCTCGCCTTTTCGAGCAAAATACTGAAGCCCGGATTTCTCCATAAAATCCTTAGTCTCAACTTTCTCTTCTCTGGCGTCTCCCACCCTGCAGGAAGAAAAATGCCTTTGTTTGTCTTCCTGTCACTTACCTCGGTAGGCTTCCTGCTTTGCGCGAAATATATTTTTCAGTTCTTTGATACATTTAGTTCGAACCTCATTCTGCGCGCTAAAATGTTAGTGACTGCAGGCTTTTCCACGTTTCCATCAACTGAAGACGGATTTTTCGAGTTCGTGCATCTTTTGAACCTCTACTACGGCAAATACTATATTCCTTTAATTTTTATCCTGATCAATTCCGTAATCGTATGGCAGAATCGTAAAAGATTTTGCCACCATTTTGTTCGCAGGTACCCTCGTTTTCTGGTTCTCTATATTGTAACCTTTTTCCTGGAGCTTGCTTTCCTTTTAAACCCCTTCATTCATTACCCCTCAGATAGGTTTGCAAATTTGAGCTTCATTATTTTTGCCCAGATTCCTTTGCTGGGGTATTCCCTTTACATTATTTTCCTTAGGAAAGGATATACTCTTGGCCTTGGCTCTGCGGTGCTGGTTCTTTGTCTGCTCTGGACACTGGGATTTTTCACCTGTTTCAGTTCGCCGTATACAGGTGGAGTTTCTGAAGCAATTTCGGAAAATGAGGCGGATGGGATTCAGTGGTTATCCGGCGTGAGCGAAACTTATCCATATATTATGTCTTGTACAGATAAGGATGGACTTATCACCCAGCCTGGGGTCCTTAACAGCAATATGAGCCCTAATGGGCTTGCTAAGGTTTCCCAAAAGCCTCTTTATGCCTCTAAAAACGATTCTGAAGACGGTATATCTGTAGATAAAGCAGCAGAAAACGAACCTTTCTATATTGTAGGAACAACTTTTTCTGAGGCTGCCAGGGCGCAGAAATCCAATGAAATGTCAGTCTCTAAAGGAGGAAACTCCCTCAAGGCCCACGCTGCTTGCCCCGCGTATAAGATTTATGATTCCCTTAACATAGAAATTTATGAATATGTTCCATAAACTATCCTCAGTTTCTTTTGGAGATTAGGTTTCTAAGGAAGGTAACTTCCATTTTTTGAAGGTTTGAATTTTCTCTTTTTTAGCGTGAAAGCACTTTTTTCTTTTCGTTATTCTTTTCGCTAATGTACTTTCCAGTAAGAAGGACAATTATGATCAGTCCGACGATTTCTGAGATAAATACTTCTGTAAATCCGGGATCGTATGATCTACTGAAAATTATCATAAGATACTCAATAAAACTTGCTGAAATCGTGTCTTTGGGAAAACCCCAGCCTAAAAGAGGCCAGAACAATACTTCAGGGCTATTCCAGATTTGATCTTCAAAAATGTGGCAAAAAGATGCTCCTGCAATAATTAAGAGTTTAGGTTTCCCTTGGCTATAGAGATAGTACCCTGCCAGGCCAAGCAGAAGACCAAAAAGTAGAGTATGGGCAAAAATTCGTCCGCTTCCTATGGTATCAGCAAGAATTATCCTGCCAAGAGGTTTATCGATAATATCCGGAAGGAGCGCCCCAATTACAATATACGGAACCTTTACCCAGAAATTATTTTTTGAAAATAAGCGGCTCAGGAGATAGAAGATCCCCAGCGTAATCCCGATATGTCCGAAAACAAACATCAGACCAAAAATAGTTATTTGTTTATAATTATTTTTCGGCCGGCATGTCTAATGACCTGCCAGCACATATTTTTTAGTTTTGAACCAACAGAATTTCTCAAGCCTGGCATTCAGCTACGAGCTTTTCTACCAGTTCCTGTCGGATTGCATTTCTTCTATCTCCTCCACAGACCATACCCCGGACACCGATAATATCCGGCCCGATCCTCTCAAGCATCGGAAGATCCTCAAACTTCAGTGAACCTGCAATCGCGTTTTCAAGTCCACACCCATGTGCAAGATCCGTAAATTTTTTAAGTTCTTTCTCATCCATGAATTCAAAGGTAGATTTTCCATCCTTAATTGCCGTGTCAACCATTACTACATCTGCCCCAGCTTTTGCGGCGATTGAAGGAAGCAGTAACGGAGAAATTGAATTGATGCGCTTATAGTCCGAATATCCTGAGGCAACAACTTTCTTTGTTGAATCGTAGTCCTTTACAGCCTGTGTTATTTTTGCGATAAGCTCGAAGGCCTGGTCTTCAGTCTGGATATCGTAAAGGCCAACTTTAATATAATCTGCTCCTGCAACGGCTGCTCCGAATGCTGCAAGGGAAGCAGTTCCTGGTTTGTAATTAAAATCTCCTATGGTTGCGCTTATGGGCTGTCTGCTGTCTACAGCTTCTTTTACGTCCCTTATTACCCATGGGAAATTCGCACCAAGGGATCCTTCTTTAGGGTTTTTGACATCTACAATGTCTGCGCCGCCTCTGGAAGCAATTATTGCTTCCTCTTTATTGATTGGACTTACAAGCAGTTTCATAAAAATCCTCTAATTAAAAATCGAATTAAATCTTACTATGAATACTATTCTTTTTATAC
>DATMYS010000551.1:0-2980 GCA_035560835.1 Methanosarcina sp. | reverse complement strand
AATTTATATTGATGGCAACGAATCTTTTAACCGACCTCCTGATCATCTTCGGACTTTCTATTCCTGTAGTTTTTACTTTCTCAAAATTAAAAATAGCTCCACTGATTGGATTTCTGCTTGCAGGTATTCTTGCCGGACCTTTTGGTTTTGGACTTATTCAAGATATCGAAAACATCGAATTTTTGGCTGAAATCGGAGTCGTGCTACTGCTTTTTACCATAGGTATGGAGTTTTCATTGCGCGACCTTTTACAGCTTCGCAGAATAATAATTTTTGGAGGAGGTTTGCAGCTTTCCATAACTTCAGTTATCGTTGCTCTTCTATTCCTCTGGCTTGGTAATTCCAGAGAATCTTCGATTTTCCTTGGGCTTTTAGTGGCATTAAGCAGCACTGCAATTGTTCTTAAACTCTTACAGGAAAAAGGAGAAATCTATAGCCTTCATGGGCGAACTTCTTTAGGAATACTGATTTTTCAGGATATCGCTGCAGTGATAATTATTCTCTTAATTCCGGTCCTCGCAGGTATCCCAGGGACCGAAAAGTCATTTTTCGAGCTTATTCTGCAGGGGCTCGGGCTTATTGTGTTCACCCTTCTAAGCGCCAGATATGTTGTTCCTTTCATCATGTACCAGGTGGCAAAGACACGGAATAATGAGCTTTTTCTCCTGAGTGTTATAGTAATAGGGCTTTCTGTCGCCTGGTTGACTTCCATGGTTGGGTTATCTCTGGCACTGGGGGCTTTTCTTGCTGGCCTCATTATCTCGGAATCTGAGTATTCGGTTCAGGCTCTTGGGAATTTAATTCCATTCAGGGACATGTTCATGAGTATTTTTTTTATTTCAATAGGGATGCTGCTTGATCTAAATATATTGAGAGAACATTTTCTCCTGATCCTGGCTGCTACCCTGGCTGTACTGCTCCTGAAGGTTCTGGCAAACAGTTTGAGCACTTTTCTCATAGGTTTTCCTCTGCATACGATAATTCTGGTTGGATTTTCCCTTTCACAGGTTGGGGAATTTTCCTTTATTCTCGCAAAAGTAGGCTTTGCAAGTGGATTAATCTCCTCTCTTATGTACCAGGAATTTCTAGATGTAGCAGTACTTTCTATGGTGCTTACCCCTCTTTTCATGAGTATAGGGTATCGAACCACGACTTTTGCTGAGTTGCTGCCTTTACCTCCAATATTGAAACAGGGCTGGTACAATAAATTTAAAGAAAACGAATCTGAAAAAATACTTGAAAACCATGTAATTATAGTAGGATTTGGTATAAACGGTAGAAATGTCGTGACTGCTGCTAAAGCAGCTTCAATTCCCTACATAGTAATTGACATGAATCCTGAAGTCGTAAGGATAGAGAAACAAAGAGAAGAGAATATTTTTTACGGTGATGCTGCTCAGAGTGCTGTGCTGGAACATGCAGGCATCCAGACTGCTAAATCCTTTGTTGTGACCGCAGGTGATCCTCCGAGCGCCAAAAGAATAATTGAAGCTGCACAAAGGTTAAATCCTGAAATCCACATCATTGCCAGAACACATTTCCTGAGTGAGCTGGATAAATTTTATGATTTTGGGGCAGATGAGGTCATTTCTGACGAGTTTGAAAGCTCAATAGAGCTTTTCACAAGGGTACTTCACAGATACTTAGTTCCCAGCAGTGAAATTTATTCCCTGACTTCAACATTACGTGCCGACCATTATAAGATGCTTCGAAGCCCTGGCATTCCCAGGAAAAAAATCTGCGATCTGGCTCTTGATTTTGCAGATGTGGAAATCCGGAGTATCAGGGTAGGGAAATCTTCAAAAACAGCAGGAATGACTCTTGGGAAACTCAATCTTCGGAAGAACTATGGAGTGTCTGCGCTTGCAATCTCACGTAGTCACAGAATTATTCCCGGGCCAGAAGCTGAAACTGAAATTCTCGCGGATGATATTTTGCTTGTGATCAGCCCCCCGGAAAATATCGATGCGGTTAGAAAACTTTTCGAGGACAGTGCGGAATAATACTCAGTCCTCTTTTAATGTTTTTTACATCTCGATATAAAAGTCCTCAAGCCTTTAGACGGGGAAATAAGCGTTAGCTCTTATACTTATATACTTATACGCTTCCTTTGCAGTTAATACATCGATTGTTGTTGGAATGGGGGATTGTTTATAGCATTTTTTTCTCTGTTCATTCTCTGCAATTCCAAGGCAAAATCATGATACATAATCTTAACGGTAATCTAGATGAATAAGTAGAGTAGTGGTTTCTATTAAGGGAGAAAGAATTGATGAAAGACTCTTTAAATAGCTTAATCAAAAATAACTTAGAGAAATAACGGAACATATGATGGTTATAGATCGCCCGTTAGTCACAGAAGAAAAAAATTAAGTATCCAGAAGTCTGAAAATGATGAAAGACGCAGTATATATTAACAAATTCGAAAATGTGAGGCTCTAAAGTGTTTGAAGTCCTTCTTGATATTCCTGCTCAAGCTTTTTTGAAAATGGCGGACGAAATGACTTATTCCAGGGTCAAAGAAACTCTTGGTGAGCTTGCTTTCGATCCAGTCCCACAGCGCGCAAAAAGGATAATTGAGAGTAAGGAAAAACTTTTCAGACTGCGGTCCAGGCATTTAAGACTACTTTATAGAATTAATTATGAGAACCAGACTCTGGTAGTCATAATGATTGAGCCTGTAAATCGTATGTATCGTTGAAGAGAGTAAAGATCTAGACTCTTCTTCCATTAAGTGTCACAGCAGGAAATTAGAAAAAGTATGATAAGGCAAACACAAAATATAATTTCAACGTGTCTTAAGAAGTTATCTTGCATAGTTACTAATATGCAAGACGAATATAAATTATTTTTTCAATTTGGCCTCTTAACACTTATGGCTTTTCGATAAACTGTATGGGTCTTTTATATTTACATAAACTTTCGATTTTAGATTATTGCTCATCGCTAGCACGACGGCTTAGACTAGATATTATAAAGT
>DATMYS010000550.1:0-12132 GCA_035560835.1 Methanosarcina sp. | reverse complement strand
ATATTATAGAGCTCATCCCAAAGCTCGAAATTTGCTTATTCGGTTCACTCATTTTAAGCGACTAATTGAGCTTCAGCTAATTAAAGCAATCCAGAAATAATTCTGATAATTGAGAATAAAATGGGATGGGATGAGCTCTTACATTAGGCGTCCTTTTATTTCTTCAAACTCTTCTTTTGTAATTTCGCCTTTAGCATATCTTTCTTTTGCGATATCCAATGCAGATTTCCCGTCACCTCTACGAGTCTTGTTCTGCTCAATAAGAGATTTAATTAAGAAATAAGCTAACACAATTATGATAATCCAAAACAGGAGTCCAAAAAATATACCGCCAGACCCCATCATTCCATAACCGTAGTTACCCATCATACCGAAACCGACCATTTTAACCACTTCCATAATTACAATTACTATACTATTTACAATTTTTACATATTATAATTTTCCTATAATCTGAAGTCTACGAGCTACATCAGTTTATTTTTCGAATTGAAGCAAGTATGAAATAAGAGAGGACGAAAGATTTTCCACGTTGTGATTTTATGGCATTGCAGAGAAAGAACAAGTTTGCTCATTAGATGAATTGTTTTCAATCATTCCTGATACCTTCGGCACTGAAATCAATAATCATAAAAAAGAATCCCGGTTTTTATATTAAGTCGCTATTTTATACAAAGCCTTTAGAATTGAATACTTTTTGTTCTCCAGGGTTACACTATAGTAAGGTACCAGTTTTGGAGAAAAAGCCATGATAAAGTCTGCGAATCTTGAAACGTTTCCTGCCATAACATTCATGTATTTAAAATTTCTAGACTGCAGGTCAAGAAACTCATTATAGTACAGAAGAGCATTGGATCCTCTCAGGCCAAAAGCCGGGTCTCGGGCAGAGGACCAGCCAACCGTACTTTTCTTTCCGTAAAGAGTCAGATGTGCTGCGACAGCTTGTCCTTCGGGAGTTTCGGAAACAAGCATATAACCAATATCCTTTTTTCGAATAAGGTCAAAAACTTTTTCGAAGAACCTTTTGGGTAGGGGTGGTTTTAAGTTCTGTTTCTCATATGTTTTGGAAAGCAGTTCATAATAAATCTCAAGATCGTTCCGTATTCTTGTCCTCAGTCCAGCCTCAGACACAGATTTAAGATCCCTTCTGATTGTCCTTGAGATGTTCTTATCAACATTTTCTTTCAGATCCAGATAATGAGTGTAGTGAATCTTTGAGTTCCAGCCGTTCCATGTAAACGGTCTGATATCCTCAATTCCTGGAGAGAGTTTCAGGTAAATACCATCAAAGCCCTGGCTGCAAAGGAATTCTCTAAGGGCATTAAAGATTTCGTGGGTTTCCTGTACTCGTTTGCTTGCTTTGAAGCTAGAATCTTCTTTTATAAGGGGGCCACAATAATCAGTCATGTTACAGGTTGAAGATGCCATTTTCAAGACCCCTTTGAAATTCTTAATGAATAGAGGGCATCCTCCCACAAGTTCATCATCTCTGAAACAGCCATAAATCTTGAGATCTCTGCAAAGGGTATTCCTGCAGATCTCAAGCCACTCACTGGTGTGAGAGAGTGTACCAGGTTGAGCTTTTTCTACAAGCAAATCCCATTCTTTATATTCAGACGGAGCTAGTTCTCTAACTTCAAGCCTATTCATTTTTAATCCCAGCTTAGATAGATGATCATTCATATCCTTAATGAGTTCAGGACCTACGCAATTGAGTTAAAAAAATACTAATATTGAGCCATAGACGGCCTAATTTATGTTTATGTCAGTAACGTCTATCGTACTCGAATTGAATCTCAATTGTGTAAGTCTCAAAGGAAATTATTTTTGGACTGTTAATTTGGCTCAATAGTCTTCTGGTGTCCAGCCACTACATCACTGAGTTTCATGGTTATCTTGCCATCCGATACTGTGTAAGGAATACTTTCTTTTGGATAATTTACACAGCCTCCCTCGATGCCCTTACCTGTTACAGCATCAAAAACAGTGCCGCAAGAATCGCATATAAGAGTACCATTTTTCAGAGAAAATCCTATCGAATTACATGGAGGGCACACATTAGACCTGACAAAGACCTTATTATTAAACCGATATGCCATGACTGAAAGTTCTCCGATATCCGTCTTCACTTTAAAATGAACATTTGTATTATCATCCACAGACTTGGTTGGAATGGAGACTTGGTCTGCATTTACCTGGGCAGTGATCCAGGTTCCTTCTACAGAGTTTGAAGTATCTTTAGAACCTGCTGAAGATCTGGTTTCGGTGCATCCTGCTGCCACTAAAGAGACTGCAATTACTAACAGAACCATACCTATTAATTTTCGATTCATATTTTCACTCCGCGACATTTCCATCTTTCAAGAATACAATACGATCAGAGTACTCTGCAAGTTCCTTGTTATGAGTGACCATTATGACAGTCATCTCTCCTGCCAATGATTTCAGTAGAGAGATTATCTTGGAGCCTGTAGCTGCATCAAGAGCCCCCGTAGGCTCATCTGCAAGCAGGATTTTTGGTTTCATAACAACAGCTCTGGCAATTGCAACCCTTTGCTGTTCTCCCCCACTCAGTTCTACTGGCTTGTGGTGCATCCGGTGAGCCAGCCCAACCCTCTCAAGGGCAGCAGCTACCGCACCACCATCTTTATCACCTGCAAACACCAGCGGCAGGGTAACATTTTCATAGGCTGTGAGCGAGGGAATAAGATGGAACTGCTGGAACACAAATCCAACAGTCCTGCGCCTGAACTCGACAAGTTCTGTCTGAGATTTTTTTGTGACGTCGATACCTTTGACAAGGATGCTGCCGTTGGTCGGTCTGTCCAGCATCCCTATTATGTTCATAAGAGTCGTTTTCCCGGAGCCCGATTGACCCATAATGGATACGAATTCTCCGTCCCTGATCTCTAAATTTATGTCGTGTAGGACTTCTATTTCATTTGAACCGAGCCTGTAATTCTTTGTCACAGATTTGACCTGGATGAGATTAGTAAGAACTTCAGACACTTCTCAACACCTCCGCAGGGTCAACTCCAAGAGCTCGCTTTGCAGGGATGAGAGAAGCTACCATTCCAGTAAGTGCGCAGATGCCTGCAACTATGGGTAAGATCTCCCACATTGGCTGAGGCGTTACTGAGACCAGTAGAGGAGCGGCGAAAGCTGAAGCTATTATCCCTATCACAAAGCCAATAACACCACCAACTGACCCAATAATCGCTCCTTCAAAGAATAACATGGATACTATCTGAGTATTGCTTGCACCTACTGCCCGCATAATCCCAATCTCTTTTAGTTTCTCATTTACGGATGCAAGCATTGTGGAAGCGACAGTTAACGTGCTCACAAGAAGAGTGATTATTGATACAGCCATTGCAGAAGATTGGGTATGTTCAACAACTGCCATTTCATTCTTTACAATCTGGCTCATTGGTCTGGCTTCCAATCCAGGAAACACTTCTTCTATCTGCTTGCTCATCTCTTCAACAGGACAATTGTTACACAATGCTCTTACTTCCAAACTGCTGACTTTTCCTTCTTTGGAAAGTAAATATTGGGATGCAGCAAGGGGAAGAATAACATATCCATCTTCATTGCCACCTGTGCGCTCGATTATACCAGCAACCAGAGCATTAATGGAAACATTTCCCTGGCTGAGGGTTATTGGTGATCCTTCTTTTAGTCCCAGAGGACCGGCTATATCCGAGCCCACAATTACTTCAGTTTTCTTGGGATCCGATGTTCCTGCAGCCATCCAGTGACCTTGGATATTCCACCAGGATTTGAGCTCTTTTTCCTTATCAGGATCGACACCCATTACAACTACTGAGGAATTTCCAAGTTCTGCGATTCCATACAATCTCGGCGCCACAACTGCCAGATTTGAGTTGTTCTTAATAGTGTGAATCTTGGATATTTCCGATTCCTCAATGTAGTTTTCTCCAGTGGACAAAGAACCAATAGACGTTGAGCCAGCCACAAGAGGTATTGTTTTTACTTCAGGTTTGACAATAATGTTTGCACCAAACTTATTTGATTCTTCATAAAGACCCTGACTTGCTGCGGAAAACGTAGTGATCACAGCTACAATAGCTGCAGCAGCTACTACTACACTTAATACTGCCAATCCAAGTTTTGTTTTCCGGCGGGAAATATCTTTTAGAACTAATGTATGTAAACGCATTTACAAATCCTCAATATTGTAATGGATAACTTTTTGACACCACTTTGTATATAATTTAATTATACATCTTGTGTAAAGATCTGGATTTACATTAAGTGTAAAGGTACTTTAACTTTACGCTAGATGTAAATAAACCTAAGTTGAAGAAAATAAAAATCAAAAACGACAATCACAAAGCTTATATTGGTTTACGGCAATTGTAAACTCATGGTAAAATTAGATCGAATAAACCTTTCTAATGAAGGCCTTACTAAATTTTTCAGCCCTATTGAAGCCCAAATTATGGAGGTTTTGTGGACAAATGATAAATCAATTACGCCTGAAATAACAGAAAAAACAGGCATTCCTTTGTCCAGTGTGGCAGGAACACTGGACAGGCTTGTAAAAGCCGGCTTTGCGAAAAGAGAAATAGATAAAAACGGTCAGAGAGTAAGATATCTGTATTCTGCAACAGAGTCTATGGACAACACAGCAAATGCCATTACAAGAAAAGTGCTGGACAGCCTTGTAGATACCTTCGGCAAAGTTGCTATTGAAAATTTCCACACTTACAACAATAAAAAGTAACCCTTCCTGAGAAGCAAAATATTTCGAAGAAATACCCTTTTCGGACGGCAGATATGTTTTCTATAACAAAAGAAATTGACTGTTATATTGAATGTATTAAAAATTCACACCTCCTGCCGTTAGTAGTGGTAGAGATATTTCTAGCTTTACTCCTTTTCGTATTTTACATCAAAACTAGAAAACCGGTTATCAGGATTCTTTCTATTATAACTGCACAGCTGTTCATGCTTTCTGCTATTGGTACGATTATTTCTACCATGCAGTGCAGCCAAATGCTTACAATCGAGATTTACAGTGCTTACGTCGTCCTTTCTACTCTAGTAATTATACTTCTGCCAAGAGTGTATTACAGGATTCTTATCAAAAAGTACAATGCTAAACCGATTATTGATATAATGGATTGGCCCCAGAATTTTGTTAATACCTTGACTGAAAAATCAAAGGTTTATTATTACGATTCTGCAGTACCCAGAGCATTTGCTTCAGGGAAAATGATCTTCTTGTCAATTGGAATGCTTGAACTCATGAATGATCTGGAATTAAAAGCTATACTTGCTCATGAAGTCTGGCACCTTCGCCATAATAATCAAACGCCTTTGTTAAGACAGCTGTCACTTATGACCTTCACAAAAAACCTGTCTGAAGATGAACTCGAAAGCCTTGCTGATATTTTTGCAGGAGAAGTTGTTAATAGGGGTGCAGTGGAATCTGCAAGGGAAAAATTGCAATAAAATCTGCTGAAAGAGCAAAATAAGCTGAAATTATAGTGTTGCCATGCGTTAATGATTATTTCTTAAGAAAGAGTACATTAACTGTGTTTCAGAAGAGTATATAGGAACTCTCGTTGTAGTGGTCTTCAAGAACTCGTTATCTCTATCTACAACCTTAACTTTATTTTTTGATTCAGTAAGTTAAATAGCAGTATATGTCTTTTTTATTCATTAGTTTAAAATCAGATTGAAGGAGATATAATTTCGTTGAATAATTTATGCACAAGCGGAAGCCACGTGAAATTCCAAATTCGAGAAAGAGAGTCTTGTAGCGAAATGCTGATAAATCCAAGGAAAACCCAAGAAAACTGTCTTATTCATCATATTTTAGAGTGAACTATTGGGATGCTCAACTTTGGCACTAAATGCCCTATCCTTGTCATGTACTCTATATTCGTCTCCGAATTGTCCTTTTTGTTTGTGTTTTTGCCTCTGACCTTTTGAATTCCATGAAAACCCTTGGTAATACAACACGACCTGCATTTACAAAAAATAGGGTTAGCAGTTATATTTTGGAATTTGTAGCAGTAAACGGGTACAAAAGGCAAAAAGAAGTAAAAATGGTTGTACCCGTAAGTCGTTGATCATGTCTGAAAAACGAGCACATCAGAAGTTCTATGCTGAATTGGAATTTCTGACTGAGACTGACGGTGTTTCGCTTTATTGACAGACTTCAGATCAAATTCTCTAAATACTTCATCGCGTATTGCTAAAAAATCAGCGCTTGTTCTATCCCTTTTCCTAGCTAAGGGTACATCAATAATTTTCTTTACTTTACCTGGGCCGGCTGTCATTACGACAATTCTATCAGCCAAAAATACTGCTTCTTCAATATCATGCGTAACAAATATTATTGTTTTTTTCTTCTCCTGCCAAATTTTCTCAATTTCATCCTGCATAGTCATTCGCGTCATCGCATCGAGGGCCCCAAAAGGCTCATCCATAAAAAGAATCTCTGGATCAACTGCCAGTGCCCTTGCTATAGCAATTCTCTGCTGCATACCTCCGGAAAGCTGGTTTGGATGATGTTTCTTGTAATCTGACAATTCAACCAGTTCGAGATATTCCTCAGCTATCTCATGGCGTTTCTTCTCATCAAATCCTTTAGACTCCAAACCTAATTCTACATTTTTAATTACTGTTCTCCAGGGCAGTAGTCCAAAATTTTGGAATATAGCAATTCTATCAATTGAGGGTTGGCTAACATCGTCTCCATTAATCTTAATAGTTCCTGTGGAGGGTTTATCAAAGCCTGCTATCATATTCAAGAGCGTTGTTTTTCCGCATCCACTCGGACCAAGAAGGCAGATGAATTCTCCTTCTTCAATCGATAAATCAACTTTTTCCAGAGCGACAGAGTTACTTTTGTCCTTCAGCTTATATATTTTTGATACTCCTTCAATAGAAATAAACATGTTAACTCACCTTTCTGAGGACATTCCCCATTGTTTTTGTACCCAGTTTTCCATAAGCCTTATAGTCTTATCCAGCAAAAGCCCTGTTACTCCTATGCAGATAATACCGGCAAGTACGAGGTCTGACCGAATGGAATTTCTTGCATCAATTATTAAATATCCCAGTCCTGATTGAGCTCCAACCATTTCTCCGGCAACCAGAAATACCCAGGCTGATCCCAATGCCATATACAGGCCGTTTGTAATCAGTGGAAAAGCTGCTGGAAAGATGATTTTTGTCAATAAATGTGGCTGTTTGATTCCAAAATTCTGAGCGACTTTCAGATATATAGGATCTACCTTTCTAACTCCGGAAATAGTTGATAGAAGAACGGGATAAAAAGCCGCTATAAAAATGATAACTATCGCGGGCAAATCCCCAATACCAAACCAGAGTACTATAAACGGAAACCATGCAATGGGCGAAACAGGTCTTAACACCTGCACCACAGGATCGATAAAATCCCACATTTTTCCATAATATCCAAGAATAAGGCCTAAAACAATTCCAGCAACCGATGCCGCCAAATAACCGATCATGAATCTTAACAGGCTGACTTGGAAATCTCTCGCAAGGGTTCCATCATTAATTAGTTCACCTATACCTTTCAAAACCTCAAAAGGAGAAGGAAGGAGAGATGGCTCATACCTTCCGGTAAGAACCACCATCTCCCAGATTAAAATCAACAAAGTGAGGCTTACAATGACAGTACCTATCTTTTTCATTTTTTCCATTGTTCTCACTTTACCGCTTCAATAAACGAATTATCCACAAATTCCGAGTATTTGGGAGGGTTTTTTAATTGTCCCATTTCTACGAGATATTGGGATAGTTGATTGTAATCTTTTTCTTCCAGCTTCAGATTATTATAGGAAATCCATTGGAGTGACAGGTTAAGTACGTCAGGTTTGACTTTCATATATTTGGCTGCAATATCCATGACTTCGGGGTCTTTAGATTCAGCTTTTTCACCCGCCTTGACGTATTCCTTTACAAATTCTGCTGCAACTGTCGGATTGTTTTTAATGAAATCATTTCTAAGCACCAGACCACAGCACACAGATCCATTCCACAAATCCTGTGATTTAAACAGTACTTTCCCATTGCCAGCTACTACTGACTTTGCCCCAAAAGGTTCAGCTACAATATACCCGGAAATTCTACCTTCAGAAAGAGCAGCTGGCATCTCGGGTGGTGGTAGCTCTATAATATTCAGATCATTAACTGTAAGTCCATTTTCCTTCAGCATCTTGTATAAAAGAACATTGTGAGTAGAAAGTCTGTGAGGGATTGCAAAAGTTTTTCCTTTTAAATCAGCAACCTGTGTAATATCCTTAGATACAACTACGACATTACCATCTCTATGTCCCAGGGCAACAGTCTTTAGATCAATCCCCTGCTCCTTAGACTTCATAGCAAGCTCAATTAACATAGAAGCACCGTCAACCTGACCACTATTTACTGCATCACTGAGTTCAGTCCAGGAGCCAAACTTCACCAGTTCCATTTTAAAGTTTTTAGAATCATTTGCTGAAAGATCATTTTCAATGTACAAAGGAAGAGCATGAGTCAATGGAATATAACCGATTTTTACGGTTTTGACTTCATCTTTTGAAGAGTTTTCTTCTTTATTACCCCACCCAGCCAAACTGAACAACAAGGACACTACTATGACAGCCGAAACGACCATAATAATTGTTTTCTTCATCCTATAACTCCAATAAAATAATACTCATTTTATATTTTCCCAATGTAGTCCTTACTTCCATCCGTGAGCCTTTCTTTTCTCCTGAATGTCCGATATGATCCTATCAGCGAGCTTCGAAGGGTCCAGCTCCACCACCATTACTGAACCCAGGGTCTCTCTTGTATCTTCATACAGATATTTCATGACATTTTCTGAACCCTGTACAGGAGGATGCACACAATGGTATGAGTTCATGCCCAGTAGTCTGAATCCAAGGGCAGCACCAAGACCTTTTTCGTTTGACCACTCAGGACTTGCAAATGCAAAAGGCATATCTTTGATATCTTTACCTGAAGCGTCAGATAAGGCTCTGAATAACGCAGACGCTCTGGCATTGTCAATACATTCTCCCATGTGCCATACTGGTGGAAGGTCAGGCTCTAAAAATTCTCTCAACTTTCTTCCAGTTTTTTCAAGAGCTGTTTGGTTGCAGAAACCCAGTTTCATTAAGGGGAACGAAGCACAGCCGTTAGTAAGAACCAGAATGTTATTTTCGATCAGTTTAGCAGCTACATCAGCAACTGCTTTTTCATAAATAACTCTTGTATTGCTGCATCCTACCAGATTTACCACACCGGCAATCTTGCCTTCTTCCAACGCGTCTGCGATAACATTTATACTTCCAAAACGGCTTAGAACGTATTCCAGTGAAAAGCCTATTTCTGCGTTGGCTTCATAATTGGGAATGAAAACTGGAATATCCCTTCTTGCTGCGAAACTTTCAATTGCCCTTCTGATTATTTTTTTTGCCAAATTTTCCGTTTCGTTTAAGTTTGAATGAGTATGGTCATAGCCGTAATGTTCTGCTCCCGGCAGCCTTGCCGAATCACTGGTTGTGACCACTGTTGTTTTAAAGCATCTTGCTACATCCATAATTGTCGGGAAGATATCCTGAACGTCAGCCACCCAGAGGTCAAGTGCCCCGGTTCCGAGTACAAGCTCCGCTCCAATTGCATTTGATAATGGTATTACCCCGCCATAGCGATACATTGCAGAAAGTCCTGAGCAGCATATACCATAAAACTGAATTCCTTTCGCACCGTTCTTTTTTGCCAGACGTAAAAATTCCTCACTTCTCCCCTGCTTTATAATCTCACTTACGAGAAGAGGGGAGTGCCCGTGAATTGCGATGTTTACATAGCCTTCCTTTAAAGCTCCGAGATTTGCCCTGACTGTGCTTCTTTTCGGTAGGCCGAAAAGGCTGTCCATGGCGATTGAAGATCCAAGAGCGCTGGTCCAGGCAAAGGCAAGACCACATCGAAGGAACTGCCGCATAATGTTCTTCCAATCTCCATCGGTTCCTGTGGTTGTTCGATGAAGGGCTTCAAACACTTCGTGATAAGCGCCAACCGGGAGAATGTCTAAGTCTTTCCATACCTCAATTCGCTCCTGTGTTGCAAAAGCGTTTAGTGTTTTATGTTTATCAGGTACTGTTCTGGATAAGTCTTCAAGAAGAATATCGGCAACCTCTGAAGCAATTGCTTCAATTTTTTTTCCTTCAATATCGATGCCTAATTGAATAGCAGATTTTCTTAACTTCTCTTCACCTGCAATCGGTAGATTTAGCTTGCCCTCTGCGGAAGCTTTTAAAGCAAGCATTGTTTCTCTTCCTCTGGCACCATGGGCAGCCACTCCTGCAGCAACCCATCTTAACAGATTCCTAGCGACAATGAGGTCTGCGTCCGCTCCACATACCCCTCTAGGACTTTTTCTGGTGATCCTGCATGGCCCGTTATTACAATTGCGGCAGCATATCCCTGCCATACCGAAGTTACAATGTGGCTTCTGCTGATCAAAACGATCAAAAGGAGTTTCACAGCCAACCTTCTCCATCTGCAATAGCATCTTTTTAACTGCTGGATCAGGTGTGTGCTTTAATACGTCTCCCTTTGTCGGAAAACTTTTTTTATATTCAGTTACTGCTTCTGTATAATCAGTGAAGTCTTCCCCACCGTGATGATGATTGTGATGGCCGTATTCATCTTTATTAGAGTAGTCATGACAATGGTGGTGATTCTCAGGTAACTTCATTGTTCAAAGCCTCTGTTTGTAAGTTTTAATAATTTCAACTACTAGCACCTTCATTTTTGGGCAGTTTCCTACCTAATATATAAAAGGGCTAAACACTTCTTGGCTCACATCTGCGTTATACATTAGTTGTTTTATAAGTTCACAATTGTGAACGGATAAAGCACTGAATTCACTGCTAATATTTAAAAATTGAGTTCAAGGCAAAAATTTCCTAGAAAATAAGTAAGTACAGAAAATATACAGAAAGCGAGAAACCATAAAGAATGTGTATATACAGAAAGTGTAAAAAGATATAGAGCAAAATCTTACACAAGTTGTGGGAATAATACCAGCTTCAGGCCAACAATATTTTGATTCTGGAAGCTATAGTCTATGAACTTGTTTTGAGATTCAAAATTACTTCTTGAACTTATTTTCTGTCTCTCAGAATTCTTAGTTTTGGTATTAAACGATTCGTGTTCCGAATATATTCTCTATATTCATCTCCGAATTGTCTTATCATCATTTCCTCTTCGTCAGATACCCGAAAAAGATACAGGCTGGTAGTTGGCAGCATGTAAGATGAGGCAACTATCCAGTTGGCGGAAAGAAGCGATATCCCTACGCCTATAAGAAAGATAGCTGCGTACATGGGATGCCTGACGAACCTGTAAGGGCCATTGGTTACCAGGGTATGTCCTTTCCTGATTTCCAGAATAGGCGACCAGTTCTTGCCTAGAGCTTTATGAGACCAGATAAAGAGAAGATCGCCCGCAAAAATTAACCCTGCTCCGAGCCAACGGGCTCCTGGAGGAAAAGGAAGGTGAAATGTGTCTATCCAAGAGGTAAGTAAGTAAAAGAATATTGGAATAAGACCCAGACCTACCAAGTAATAGAGAAATTTCTCTCTTCGTTCGTATTTTATTAGTGCCCTTTCGAATTTCTTGCGGCCCCTTTGGTAATACAACCTGATGCCCGCATCTACTAAAAGCAAGGTTGCAAGGAATATCTTAAATTGAGCTTCATACACAGGACTTCATCTATTATGAGGCTATTTAATAGGTATGATTCTCATCGGGAAAAGTTGCATAACACTGTAGCAGCGATAATGGCGCTCAGAACGACGGTTTTTCTATATTGCTTTATGTTTATTAATTATTTCTTTAATTGTCGCCTAATTCCGTTTGTCGAAATCACAAAAAGCGAAGGAGGTATAGATCAAAGGGTGCTACCAAAATATGAGAGAGGAACAGTTTCAATTCTGGAATCCAGAGTTTTGAAATGAGGTTCATTTGTATTCGGTTAAGGATTTTGAGCTGCTGATATCGATTTCGGCGGAAAAACTCAAACCCAAATGTTTAGTGTTTAAATTGAAATCGATATCACATTCCAGTTTTGCA
>DATMYS010000549.1:0-15183 GCA_035560835.1 Methanosarcina sp. | reverse complement strand
TTTTTTATTCATGTCCTGAATTCTGTTTTGGGAGCCTGTGTCCGTTTCGATTGCTTCGCTTGCTCAAAAAGACTGATACACCCGCGTTCAGAAATCCTTTTTAAAAAACTGCTTGCCCGCAAGCCTTTTTAAAAAACTGCTTGCCCGCAAGCCTTTTTAAAAAAGGCTTGACCGAAAATCCCGAGCAGCGGCGTGATAACAATCCTTTTAAAAAAGGCTTGACCGAAAACCTTTTGAGAAAAGGTTTTATCGAAAACTACGTGACGGCGTGATCACAACCCTTTTTAAAAAAGGCTTGACCGAAAACTCCCGTTTGATCTAAAACCCTAGTGATGGCGTGATCAGAAGAAGCAACGTTTGCGGCTCAACGCTTACGGGCCAACGTTTGCGGTCATGAGGGAGGTGAACTATAGTGAAAATTCCGAGATGAGTCAAGAGGGTTGATTTACTCGAGTCCTATCTTGACCAAGTCCCGTCTCGGGAGTTTCGGTCAAGAATGTTCCAATGATTTGCGGCTTGTGCAGTGCGCGGTCTTTTTTACTATTTTCTTCTCGCCTACTTGAGTGCGCTGTCTATTTCGCTGGTTATAATAATCAAATAGATTTCTGGCAGGTCGGGTTTTTATGGTTATGGGGGCGCGAGTAAGTTCAGTGTAGACCTCTTTTTCGAAATCTTGATATGAGATTATCCGAATCTAAACAGACATGCTTTTACAGGAACTCCTTGGCATTGATGAAGACGTCTATTTTGTAGAGGAAAGCTATCTCGCCCAAAGGACTATTGAGCGTACGCTTGACTATCTTAATGGAGTCCGGAGGTTTGCAGAGGCACGGAAAGTGCGGCTCCTTAGGGTTAGGGAAGGGGAACACACACTTGGGCTTTTGCTTTTTAATTCGGCAGACGAGGGAGTTCCTGTAGATTTCTGGTCGGTTTTTACAGGAGCTCTTGCTGAAACTCGATCTAAAAAGGATTTTGAGGTCCTTACAGACTCTCTTCTTACTTTTAACCTTCCTGAGAAAGAGATTGAAATTTCTTATGAAAGATGGCGAGATGCCGTTAATGAGTACTATTCACTCATGCTTGTAACCCGGAATCTCTGCCCGAGTTGCGCGGTCAGACCCGAGTCTTACGGGAGTGTTTTTTCTGAAAATCGTGTGCAAAGAGTCGCAGAAATCTTCGATATTCTTCAAAAAAAGAGGCTTTACCCTGAAGGCAGGCTCCTTGAAGTCTGCTGTGGAAACGGGATGTCCACACTTGCCCTCTATAGGCTTGGACTTAACCCTCTGGCTATAGAAATTAACAAATGTACAGTCTGCCAGGGGCTTGAGCAGGGAGTCTTGAACCCTCAAAGAACGGTTGTAATGGACGCAACGGCTCTTTCCAGATACTTCGAGCCAGGAAGCTTTGATGCAGTGATGGGATTTATGCTAGGGCTTGTCTATGAATTCAATAAAGAGCTCTGGGTAAATATTATGAGAGAGGTGGTCTTGGTCGCAAATGAAGGCGCTCTCATGCTTTTTACAGTTAGCAGCAAACCTGAGGCTGAAATTCTTGCCGGGGCCTTGCTCAGGGCAGGAGTTAAAGGTGAGATTGTAGATAACACCGACTCTGAAGGGACTTACGATCAGTGGTTCTTTTTAGGAAGAAAACAAAAAGCTTAATTTACAGTATGTAAATTTAAGGAAATTTATATTTTCAAGAAAATTTATTTTTCTAGTTCAGACAAATATCTTTTTGTTTTCAGCCTTTTAAAGTCTTCAATACTCAAATCTTTAATTTCCTAAAGGTTTTTAAGCTGTATTTGGAATTCGGAACTTTTTCTAAAAGCTACCTTCCTAATGTTAACAGGCGAAAAGTATATACTCGTTAACAATTGTATATTAAAGAATTCTTATCAACGCAGGTTTGTCGAGTACTGCGTTTGGCTCTATTAAATTGATTTCCTATGATTGCGGTTCTGGAAAGTCGGTTAAATTTAACCGAAAAATCCCTCTTTCCGATAAAGCTGTAGAAAATTGCATTAAAACCGCAATCTGGGAAATTATACACTTTACTCAAACGGATCAAAATATTAAACCGGATTATTCCGGAATATCTAATGAAACCTCCCGGAAAGACCGTTCGAAGTCTACTATCAAGAATAATAAACCCGGTTATTTTGATTCGATTTTAAGAGGTTCATCCATGAGTGTAAAAATTACCGAAACCATCCTCCGGGATGCACATCAATCTCTCCTGGCAACCAGAATGCGGACAAGAGATATGCTCGAAGTGGTTGAACAACTGGACCAGATAGGGTATTTCTCCCTCGAAATGTGGGGAGGCGCCACCTTTGACAGCTGTATCCGCTACCTGAATGAAGATCCCTGGCAGCGCCTGAGGGATATCAAGAAAGAAATGAAAAACACCTATGCTCAAATGCTGCTAAGGGGCCAGAACCTTGTGGGGTACAGGCACTATTCGGATGACGTGGTCGAGAAATTCGTTACTAAGTCCTACCAGAACGGAATTGATGTTTTCCGGATTTTTGATGCGGTCAATGATGTCCGGAACATGGAATTCTCTATTAAAGTGGCAAAAGGGCTTGGTGCTCACGTACAGGGTACAGTTTGCTACACCATAAGTCCGGTGCATACTGTTGAGAAATATATTGAACTTGCAAAACAGCTTGAAGAACTTGAGTGTGATTCCATCTGTATCAAAGATATGGCAGGTCTTCTTTCTCCTAACGATGCCACCAATATAATCAGTGCCATTAAAAAAGAAATTTCCATGCCGATTTCTCTGCACTGCCACTGTACCTCTGGAATGGCCCCTATGACCTATATGGCAGCCTGTGAGGCAGGAATCGATATTCTGGATACTGCTCTTTCTCCTCTGGCCTGGGGAACTTCTCAACCTCCAACTGAATCAGTTATAGCCGCTCTTAAAGGCACCCCTTACGATACAGGTCTCGATCTTGAAGCTTTTGAAGGATCCGTCGCATACTTCAAAGGGCTTAAAGAGAAATACCGGGGCATACTTGACCCTATTTTGGAGCAGATTGATACCAATGTCCTTATCTACCAGATTCCGGGCGGAATGCTCTCAAATCTCGTTTCTCAATTAAAGGAACAGAATGCCCTTGACAAATATGACGCTGTACTCAGTGAAATGCCAAGGGTTAGAGAAGAGCTCGGATATCCGCCTCTTGTCACCCCTACAAGCCAGATCGTAGGCACTCAGGCGGTACTTAACGTGCTCATGGGCGAACGTTATAAGGTTATTCCTAAAGAAGTAAAGGATTATGTGCGCGGCCTTTACGGGCGGTCTCCTGCTCCCATAAGCCCGGAAATAATAGGTAAGATAATAGGGGACGAGGAACCTATTCACTGCCGCCCCGCCGATCTCCTTAAACCTGAATATGAAAAAAGGAAAAAAGAAGCCGAAGAAATGGGCATTGCTAAATCTGAAGAAGACATTCTTACCTATATTCTTTATCCAGCTATTGCCCCCAAGTTCCTGAAAGGAGAAATGGAAGAAGAAGCTCTCGCAGTAGTTGCCCCTGCCCCTGCAGCGCAGAAGGAGTACACAGTCCCAACTCATTTCAAGGTCGAAGTAGATGACGAGATCTACGAGGTCAGGATTGAACCTCTAGGGGGGGGGATTTCCGTATCTGAAGCTTCTCCCAAAAAGCCGAGTGCCGAGTCCGTTAAAGGAGCTGTGAGGATCTCAATGCAGGGCATGGTTCTCTCTCTTAAGGTCAAGGTCGAAGATACTGTTGCAGAAGGTGATACGGTTGCTGTCATCGAAGCTATGAAAATGGAAAACGCTGTCCATGCTTCTCATTCAGGCGTTGTAAGAGAAATTTTTGTCTCAGAAGGAGATACGGTATCTCCTGGCGACATAATCATGTCAATCGAATAAATATAGCGAGGTGGAAGGCATTATGTTCAAAAAAGTACTCGTTGCAAATCGCGGTGAGATTGCAATCAGGGTTATGCGTGCTTGCCGGGAGCTTGGGATTTCCACGGTTGCGGTCTGTTCGGAAGCCGATAAAAACGCCCTCTTTGCGAAATATGCAGATGAGGCCTATCTCATAGGCCCGGCCCCTTCCAGCCAGAGCTATCTGAATATGGAAGCTATCCTTGCAGTTGCAAAAAACACCGGAGCTGAAGCGATTCATCCGGGCTATGGTTTTCTCTCCGAAAACCCTGTCTTTGCAAAGCGCTGTGAGGAAGAAGGAATTGTTTTCATAGGCCCTCCCAGTCATGTGATTGCCGAAATGGGAAGCAAAATCAGGGCAAGAAACCTTATGGTGAAAGCTGGTGTTCCTGTTGTGCCCGGGACGAAAGATGCGGTTGAGGATCCGGTCGAGGCTGTAAAAATTGCAGAGGATATCGGCTATCCTGTTTTGATTAAAGCTTCGGCAGGTGGCGGCGGGATCGGGATGAAAGTAGTTAATTCCAGCGACGAACTTGCCACAGCACTCAGTTCTACCAGACAGATGGCTGGCTCAGCTTTTGGGGATTCTTCGGTTTTCATTGAAAAATATGTAGAGGAGCCCAGGCACATAGAGATCCAGATTCTGGCAGACGGATATGGAAACACTATTTACCTCTCAGATAGGGAATGCTCCATCCAGAGAAGGCATCAGAAGCTTATTGAGGAAGCTCCTTCTCCTATCATGACTCCTGAACTAAGGACACAGATGGGAGAAGCCGCGGTCAGGGTAGCAAAGACAATTGGTTACGTAAATGCCGGGACAGTGGAGTTTCTTTATTCAAAGGGCAATTTCTACTTCCTTGAAGTCAATACTCGCTTGCAGGTCGAACACGGGATAACTGAAATGGTCACAGGTGTAGACATTGTAAGAGAGCAGCTCAGGATAGCCTGGGGAGAAAAGCTTGAGTTTAAGCAGGAAGATATTGTTATCGACGGACATTCTATTGAATGCAGAATCAACGCGGAAGATCCGTTAAACGATTTTGCTCCATCTCCCGGAAAGATCCGTGGATACCGGTCAGCAGGCGGGCCTGGGGTCAGGGTGGACAGTGGAGTACATACAGGTTACACAATTTCTCCTTACTACGATTCAATGATTTCGAAACTCTGCGTCTGGGCAAAGACAAGAGATGTAGCGATTGCCAGGATGGAAAGAGCTCTCTATGAGTATGTGGTCGTTGGAGTAAAAACCAATATACCTTTCCATAAAGCGGTCATGCGTAACCCGGCTTTCCGCAAGGGTGACCTTACAACGGCTTTTATTGAAGATCATAAAATTCTGGAATCCGTTGAAGAGGTTGTCAAAGCAGATGCTGAAAAAGGGGCTACTCTGGCTTCGGCTCTTGAAGCAAAAGACAAAAAAGTTGCGGCCATTACGGCTGCCGTGCACGCCTATGTGAGCATGGCACAGAAGACGCAGCAGTGACATGTGTCCTCCTGAGAAACAGGAACAGGATTCTGGTCAGTTTGATATGAAACGATTTAATCTAAATAAATATATACGGTGGAACGCATACATTTGTATGGGGTGCGCGGATGGGAGACAAAAGATCTCGAATTATCAAGGCACTTAAAGATGCACAGAAAAGTCCTGTTTCCGGAGAGGAATTGGGGCTCAAGTTAGGGATCTCGAGGACGATGGTCTGGAAATATATCAAATCCCTTCAGGCTGATGGTTATGAAATAGAATCATCTCCGAAAAGGGGATATGTCCTGAAATCCGTACCTCAACTCCTGTACCCGGAAGAAATCCAGATGGGGCTCAAAACAACTCTTCTAGGAAAAAATATCCACTATTTCGAAGAGGTAACTTCTACAAATAGTATTGCAAAAGAAATCGCGGCATCGGAAGAAGAAGGCACGCTTGTGATCGCCGAAGTCCAGAAAGGAGGACGTGGCCGAATGGGCAGGGAATGGATCTCTCCCCATGGCGGGATCTGGATGTCTGTGATCCTGAAACCCGGAATTCCTCTGAGGCATGCCTCAAGGCTTACTCTGGTTGCAGGACTTGCGGTTGCAAACGTTATTCGCAATATGGGCCTTGATGCCCGTATTAAATGGCCAAACGATGTCCGCATTAATGGAAAAAAAGTCTGTGGAATTCTTACCGAAGCAAAAGCTGAAGTGGATAGAGTGGACTATGTTGTGTTGGGAATAGGAATTAATGTGAATATGGATTTAAAAGACATACCTGAATCTATCCGTGCAGGCTCCACAACTTTGAAAGCCGAACTTGGAAGACATATAAAAAGGGTCTCGTTCCTGCAAGATTTCCTTTTTGATCTTGAGCAGCAGTATATAATCTTCAAGACCCAGCCTTTCTCACACATTCTCAATGACTGGCTTGCTCTCTCTGATACCATAGGAAGAGATGTAAAAGTCACGACGCCCTCACGAATTATAGAAGGAAAAGCCATAGGAGTAACCCCAGACGGAGCTCTTGTAATAAGAAAAGCCGACGATACCAAAGAAGAAATTATTGCAGGCAGATGCATTTATGCGCGTTCCAGATAAACAAAGAAGAAAGAAAATTAAGGAGACAAGCCTTGTTTCTGTATTTTCCTTTTTCCTCCTTATCTCCTTATGCTTCTCAGTCTTTCACTCGATATCACCTGCTTTAGCTGCTGACGATAAAGAAAGGCTCTCCATTATTCCTGACGATAAAGAAAGGCTTTCTATTATTACTATCAATGGAGAGGAAATTTATATTAGGTCAGGCTACTCTCATAATTTTTCACAGGGTTATCAGCTTTACATAAAAGGCACGGATACCGAAGGCAAAAGAGTCTGGATTGAACTTAGCAGAAACGGAGTTCCTCTTCAGGATGGTATCGTTGCTGAAGGCTCTCAGTTTGTGTATTCTCAGAATTCTACCGAAATTCTTAACCTTACCGTAGATACGATATATGAAGGAGCTGATGGAGTACTTGTGAAGTTTTCACCCGTATACCAGTATCTTGATCCCAGGCTTCCTGTACCTCAAACGCCAACCGAAGCGTTGTCAAACGCTTCGAATAATACCTCATCTTCCGCCGACCCTGAACTGGAAACTCAAGCTGTGGGCTTTGATATGCCTCTCTTCCTCCTTGGGCTGGGAACCGTACTTCTGGTGACAGGTTTCTTTGCAGGAAAAGAGAAGAAAAAATAAAATTTTTTAATGGCGCAATGGAGAAAAATCGATTTAGACGGAAGAACAAGGAAAATCGATTAAAAGGAAAACCAAAAAAGGAATAAACCGGGGACATTTTCTCTGAAACTAACTTTTATCTCCGGCCTCCTGAGTTTCCCGAATTTTTACTCATTGGAGAATTTAACATCTCCTTTCTCTATAAGGAGTTTGAGATCTTCAAGGCTCAAGCGAGCGTTTTTCTGAAGTTTTTCGCGGGCATCATTGTGTTTCTGGCTTACTTTGTGTTCTTCTTTGGTAAGCTGCAGGTCTTTCAATCTGTCCAGATATAAGGAGAGTTCCTTCCGGTTATTAGCAATGCTGGTCTTAAGCGGATCAATTTTTTCTTTAATTGAGTTTATGTTTGTGATTTTATCCGTAAGCTGGGCATGGTATGTATTTGCTTCTTTTCGGATTTCATCCGCGGATTTGAAATTTTCGAGCATTTCCAGGTGGCAGGTCTGAGATTCATCTGAGAAGGCCTGAATCTTTTCGTGGAGTTCATCTCCTCTTTTATGGATTCCTTTTGATTCTTTATAACTTTCCTGGATTTGCGCATGCAGTTCATTTGCCTTCGTTGCAGCTTGCAGGCGTTTACTTAGATCGTTCAGTTTCTGGAAGATTTTAATTTCCACTGCGAGAGGCAGTTCTTTATTAAGAAAAGCATCAAGTTCGGCTTCATAAGCCTTTGTGAGCGATTCCACACTTCCGTGGGAACATTTATTGCATTCGTCCCGCTGTTCCTTAAGTCCTGCAATTCCTGAAAACAGTTCTTGCGTCTTTGAGTTCACATCACTTCTTTTTCCCTTGTACTCACCAATTGCTTTGTTAATCTCGTCCCGCTTATCTCTTAGTTCCTGTGCTTTTGCAACCCTTTCCTTAACCTGCTGGTTCAGAGAGTCTCTCTTTTCTTTCAGCTCGTCGATATCGGTCCTGTTAATCTTCAGTTCCTTGAAAATCGATGCCAACTGCCTTTCGCTTTTCTCTATCTTGCTCCTGAGCTCGTTTACCTTGCCCTTCAGCTCCCGTTCGTTAAGGTTTGAAAGGTCGGCCGTTGCAATTTCTGTGCTTGAAACGTCGTTGGTCATGTACTATCACCCGCATGTTTTCGAAAAAGGGTTATACCTTCAACTTCTCCCAGTAATTGAGGGCTTCTTCGTGATTCTTTATTCTGGTGCTGAGCCATTTATGCTGGGATTTGCTTTTAGAAATCTCTTCACTTTTGCTGCCGTCATCATCTGCAAGCTGTTTTTCAGAATTTATTATTTCTTTTAATTCAATATTTGAATTCCTGGCTTCCTCCATTCTGGCATCCGCTTGTAGGAGAACATTTTCTCCAAGTCCAGCTGCCCGAAAAGTTTCACGCAGGTTTCCCATAAATGAGTCTTTAAGCCTCTGCTCCTCTTCGGGTTCGATCTGTCCTTTGAGTTTTTTAAGATCTTCCTTGAGTTTGCTTGCAGTAATCGGATCTAGCTTCGGGAAGATTTCTTTTTCAAGGAGTGCTTCGGTCTGATGGTAAAACAGTTGGCGCTTCTCCTTGAGGACTTCTTTTCTCTCCTCCATCCGGATTTTGGAGTTCTTTGCATTTTTTACATTTTCTTCGACCTGGCTCAGTCTGCTGTCCAGCTCTCCAAATTCTTTCTTATTTTCTTCCAGAAACCGTCTGTGTTTTTCCACAACTGCGGAGATCAGCTCCTCTTCTGTCAGCACTCTGATTCCGGCTTCGTCAATGTTCTCAGTCACTGTATCACAATCTGCATTTTATTTTATACATATGTTTTTCTATTCCGGTATATAATCAGCCCTGAAAGCCCGTGGTTTGGCTTTCGCTGACTCAGCCTCTCAAGGGATCAATTAAGCAACTGGATTAAACCCTGAATGTCTGGGCGTGAGGTACACCATCAATTATTATTACAGAATCCGGATCGATTAACCCGCATTTTATAGCAAATTTGACTGTTTTTTCCCCAAAGAGATTTGCAGTCGTAGCTTCTTCAAGGGCTTTCTTGAGTTCTTCTTCGGAAACGTATTCCCCTTCATAAAAGGCCCTGCTGATCTCCACTACGTTCTTGCCATGTTTCAGGGTCTTTCCGAGCACTTCCTTATCGCAGGCTGCAACAAGCACGTGCTCCCCATTTTTATAGATCTTTATATACATACTCTTCCTTTTAAATAGTATTGCCCTTTTAGTATTTACAGCTTAACCGTCCTCACATAATTGCTATGTAGATGTTTTTCGCATTCCGGGATCTGGAAAATATATTCTGGAACTTTCAGCGCTTTTCTTTGCCTCAGTTTAACAAGCTTTAAACTTAAACAAACCTTAAACTTATACAAGCCTTATATGGTTTTGATCCGGGGAAAGCAGGTCTCCTCTTTGCTTCATTTTCTTAATGTTCTCTTCGGCATGAACCCTATCTATTCCATGTTCACTTTCAGCTACAGCATAAACCTCTTCCAGAGGGGCTTTAGCTCCAGGATGTTTCTCACTTACCTTCTTAATTATATCTCTCAGGATTTTTATTTTGTTCCTCTGGCTCATGCTTGTGCCAGATGCAAGTATATCGGCATCAAGGACTCCTGTCTCGGGGTCAACGCCTACGTTTTTCAGGCAATTCATAACAATTTTGATAGTTCTTTTTGCGTCTTCAAGCGTGACCGTATTGCTGAGGCGGACTCTTGAGCTTGCTTCCGAGAGGCGGACAAGCGCTTCAAGCTGCCTGGCAGTTACGGGCACAGGGGTGTTTTTACTATCTCCTGTTTTTCGAAGATCCGTATAAAAATGTATCAGGTGAGCCCTTGCATCTTCCTCCATAACAGGAAATACGTTTTTCCGAGCGTATGCAACATATTTTCGCATGATTTCAGGCTGTATGACAGGTTCGATAACTTCCATTTCGGCTTCAACGAGCTCTTCCTTAATATGAGACCCAGGGAGTTTTTCCCGCTGCTCGAAGAGTTCTCCTGCATAATGAGACTGCAGGATATGGTTCGCAATTTTAGTGTCCAGGTCATGGTCAGGAGTATCGAGCAAAACAAAGATAAGGTCAAAACGGGAAAGCAGTGCAGGTGGCATACTTATCTGCTCTGCAAGGCCCTCATACCGATCAAAACGCCCATATTTCGGATTTGCAGCTCCCAGAAGGGCACATCTGGATTTAAGCGTAGCAATAATTCCTGCTTTGGCAATACTTATCGTCTGCTGTTCCATTGCCTCGTGCAGGGCGCTTTTATCCTCGGTTTTCATTTTGTCCATTTCGTCAACTGCAGCGATTCCCATATCAGCCATGACAAGGGCACCACCTTCGATTGTCCATCTTCCGTCATTGAGATCGTCTTTTACAGCAGCTGCAGTCAAACCGCTTGCCGACGCACTCCGACCTGAAGTAAACACGCCTCTTGGGGAAAGTTTGACAACATAGCGCAGGAGCTGAGATTTTGCAATTCCGGGGTCTCCTACAAGCATAACATGGATATCTCCCCTTATTCTGGAGCCGTCAGGAAGGTTTTTCACAACGCCCGAAAATAGTTGAAGGGCAAGGGCTTCTTTTATGTCCTCGTATCCGTAGATCGAAGGCGCAACAGAGCTAACAATTTTTCCATAAATTCCAGGATCACGGGAAAGTTCAAGAATCTCTTCTTCATCTTCAGCAGTTATTTCAAGTTCGTCATAATCCTGATCCAGATGCTCTATGGAATTTGCTTCGAGCACAAGGTCATAAAAGGTAGACTTTCCATCTTTCAGAGTGCGCTGCCTTGATTTCAGGATTCCGTTAATTATAACCCTGTCCCCAGGTGTAACATTTCCTGTCAGGTCATCTTCGGAGTCAACCTCAATACTCTGGGGCTGGGAACCTCCTTTCAGGTTTTCGGGCGATTCCTGGATCTGGAGTTTCTGGGCATCGATAAAGGTAGAATTCTCTATCCTTACCTTAAAGGGCCCTTTCTTTCCACAATTCTCGCCTTCGCATCCAGCAAAGGGCTCCTCGAATTTGAAGCTGTTTTGATCCACAAAAGTAAGATATCCGCACCTGAGGCATTCAAAAGCTGCTTTGGTAATTCTCGGTCTCACCTCAGTTGCTTTCCTTATCATACCCTCGATTGCAATAAAGCGCGAGAGGTGCTTGCTTCTGAGCTCCCTTATAGAAATTCGGTTTGGGATTTTTATAACCCTTACGTGAGCCTCTTCCAGGCTTTTTTCTACAGGAAGGTCAATTTCTTTCAGGGCAACCTCAGCCGCCTTTATAAGTTCTTCTGGATGGTCAAGAAACTCTTTTGAAAGCTCTCTGTCAAATTTCTCTATATCCGTAAAATCCACGCTAAGGCTTCGCTGATCCGGATATTCGTTTGCAAGCTGGAGGATTTCATTCCAGTAGTAGTCTTTAAAAAACCTCTTTAGCTTTTCATCCCACTTGCTTTCTGTTTCAGTCATATCATTCTCTATCTGGCTTTAGGTAAAGTTTTCATTTGTCGTTACAGTTCTCTGTCTAAAAAAGGATTTCAAAAAAAGTAATGATATATATCACAAATTCTGATGTAAAAACAGGTTTATTCTCATATGAACTTTTCTATACTTGCCGAAGCTTCTGTTTCCTGGCCCTCAGGCTCGTTTAATGCATATCCCATTTTTCGCTCGGTTTTTCTTATTATGCCTCTCAAAGTCTGAACTTCCCTGGGTGTTAGCCCTGCTCTTCCGAATATTCTCCGCAGCATCAGAAAAGTTTTATCTTTTTTGTGAGGGGGATAATCGATTTTCTCCAGCAGTTTTTCCATATGCTCGTATAAAAGCTGGAGATCAAACCCATCGGCAAGCGGACTGTTTCCTCCTTCCAGATCCGAGAGTTCGTAAAGTACCACTGCAACGGCGTGTGAGATATTCATAATCGGATATATTTCAGAAGTTGGGATCGTAAAAAGCATATCAAAACTTTTGAGCTCGTCGTTCCGGAAACCGGTGTCTTCCCGCCCGAAAAGAATTGCAATTGTTCCGCTGTAATCTTTCAGTCTCTCTTTGAGTTCTCTGGAGGTATAAAGCGGAAGGCGGATGTGTTCCCCGGTTTTCAGGCTTGCCACCCCTGTAGTCCCTATCCTCAGGTTTGCATCTTTTACAGCTTCTTCAAGCGTTGAGGCAATTCTTGCCCCTTCAAGGATGTCTCTTGCATGTGATGACATGGCTCTTGCTTCCCCTTCGAGTTTACAGGGATTTACAAGCACCAGGTCATTATATCCGAAGTTCTTCATTGCTCTTGCAACAGATCCTACATTCCCCTGATACATGGGCTCTACAAGTACTATACGAATCTTAAGTGACAAATTTCTCAATCCTTTTTTAAAATCGGTTTTCAAGTGTGATCGCATCTTCCATACAGACAGTTACACATATTCTGCAACCCAGGCAGTAAGATGGATTCTTTAAAATGCAGACCTTTATTCCGTGCTTTTTCTTGTATTGAATGAACCCTCGGGTCCTTTAGGCAGGCAGCCTTGCATTTACCACAGCCTGTACACTTCTTCTCATCAATATATATTTTCAGGCGGATTATTTTCCGTGTGTTCAGGTTTCATTGTTGTATGCTTCGGTCTTATTGTGGTTTACTTTGGTCTTATTGTCATCTCTTTTTCCTATTTTAGTCCTTTCCTGTTTTAACTTTTGCTTTTTTAGTCCTTCTTCTTTGCAATTTTGTCCCTGTTTGAATTCAGAAACATTATTTCTCTCCCTAAATACATCACTCCCAAATATATCAGCCTTAAGTTCGCTGATGAGAAAGATCAAACTATAAGAGCCAGTTCTGATACTGACCTCAACTGTGGCTAAAACTTAAATTCAAAGACTGCTCTATGTTTTAACTATAAAAGTGGTTATTTTAAAAAAGAAATGGTGATTTAATGACTCTGGAAGAGATTTTAAAAAATACTTTTAAAGGGGAGACCACTGAAGTTGGCTGGTATCTCGCAATGTCAAAGATTGCTGAAAAGGAAGGATTTCCGGATGTTGCGGTTTATCTCCGCCAGATCGCCATGGACGAGGCCTGGCACGCTACTGAGGTAGCTGAAATCCTGGGACTTGTCAAAGAAACAACTCTTGAAAATCTGGAAATGATGTTTGAAGGAGAGAGTAAAGCCGAAATTGAGAAAGCTGAAGCTGCAGAATTAGCCAAGAAGGAAGGCAATACAAAAGCTGCTCTTTTCTTTGAAAAAGCATCTCTGGATGAAGCCAGGCATAAAGCAGGGCTTAACGGATTTCTGAAAAAGATGAGAAAACAGCAATAAGGAAAAAAGGATCTTTTGATCCTTTTTCATGTTTTAATGTACTCAAACTGCCGGTTTTAATCGCTAATTACTCCACTTGCCGTAATTCGGTTAATTTATTAAGTATCTGAGATCCCGTCATAAATTCTGCGAATTTCAGAAAACTTATCGGATTATATTAAACTCAAGATATTATGCCAAACTCTATATTGTAATTTCCAGTTATTCAGTAGTATATCAGTTTGTAGTGCTATAACAAGTTCTGTAGAGCTATAGAAAGCTGAATTACTTCAGGCATGTAGTTTTATATTATTTCGAGCAATATAACCTCTGGGTCTAAAATCTTTTCCTGGATTCTAGATATATTTAATCGGGAAAAGTGGCGGAATATCGGATTCTTCGCCTTCCGTATGGGGTCTAGTTTCAGGGGGAGCTGAATCAAAACTTGCTGTGTCTGTTAATTGATTCAGTAATTGATCGGCTTTGATCTATAAATTTAGCCTTTGCTTCCGATTTTCGACCCGCAATTGGGTTAAATAACGACATCAAAATCTAAGGCGAGTAGCAATAAAATTGCGAAATAAACATCAGATAGAACATGTTTTGAAAATAAATATTAAATTAAACAAATTAGAAGTAAAGATTATAAACAGTCTTGAAGTGAATATGAATCAACTAAGTTGGAGGGGTGTATAATATGGTAAGTCGTGAGTATGTGAAAGGGGATCTTCCCGAAAAAGCTGCAATTCTACAAAGAGATGGTGAAACGTATGCAATTGCTCCCCATATTCCAGGAGGAATCGTATACCCTGAAACTCTTAGAAAAATAGCTGATATTGCCGAAAAGTATGGTGCTGCAGCCCTTAAAATCACCTCGGCCCAGAGGATTGCAATTGTAGGGTTAAAAGAAGAAGATCTGGATGCAGCATGGGGAGAGCTAAATCTCAAACCCGGAGCTGCTATAGGACTCTGTGTCCGCAGCGTTAAAATTTGCCCTGGCACTACGTTCTGCAAGAGAGGAAAACAGGACTCAGTCGGGCTTGGGTTAAAACTTGATGAAAAGTACCACGGGATGCAGCTTCCTTCCAAATTCAAAATGGGGGTTTCCGGTTGCCAAAATTCATGCTCAGAGCCTATGATAAAAGATATAGGGCTAATGGGCACGGCAAAAGGCTTTACTTTGTCTGTTGGGGGCAGTGCAGGACCCCGTCCGAGACTTGGTAGCGTAGTGGCAAAAGACCTCACTGAAGAACAGGCTCTGGATCTTGTTGAAAAGATAATTAACTTCTACAAGGGATACCCGAAACCAAGAAGAATCGGAGAAGTAATTGACGAAATCGGACTTGAGAAATTCAAAGCAGAAGTTGGGTTGTAAAACGCTCTCCTGGCTTTCAGAGGCGCTTTTTACTTTAGCCAATGTTTTTCGCTCAAGCACAACCGTTGAGCCGCAACCGTTGCGCCGGTTGATCACGCCGATAGGGTTTGGGCAATAAGGCTATCAAACCCTAACGTTGCCAAGGGTTTTCGGTCAAGCCTTTTTTCAAATGGGTTGTGATCACGCCGAAAACTCTTGTACTTGACTTTCTTTTTTCCTGCATTTTTACTTTTTACTTTTTTTATTGTTTAATTTCTTACTTTACCGTCAGAAAGAATTCTATAAAATCTTTTTATGATCTTTATATTATAATTTAAGTATTATTATTTCCACTTTCACTTTTTTCTTTCTCGCTTGATCACTTTCACGCCACTCATTTTTGCGACTCAGTGGGCTTTTTAATCTATTG
>DATMYS010000548.1:0-5968 GCA_035560835.1 Methanosarcina sp. | reverse complement strand
TTAATCCTTCTCTGGTGATGATTACGAAACCTCCGCTCATCCCACTAAACGAAGATTTCAAATAGAAATTATTGTCTTAAATATTAAACGTTTTTGATTTGAGATTTTGTAAGCAAATTCTTATAAGGAGGAGCATTTTGCCCCTTCACAATCAGTGCCTGTTATTGAAATCGTTCTTTTGAGCATGTTTTTATCTTGTGAAATCTCTTATGCTATCAAATAGTTAGAAGAAAGAGAAATCCTGAGAAACTTTTTAAAAATCAGTTCAATACCCACCCAAAGAAGATTATGGCATACTTAGCAAATATGAACCATAAGAGTTGAATGCTTTTGTTTTTGAACTTTTAAACGATTTATGCTAAGAGGAAAAGTAGGTCAAGATTGTTAAGAATATCTCTTAACCAGTGGTCCAGATTTTGGGATGCAGTCATAAACAGCCTTTAAAGCTTCGTCTGAATTGGAGTCAAAGATAGTTTTTAGTGATGTATATGATAATCTGAGATGAAGCTGTTCAGATTTTTTAGAGAATCTGCAAGACGACTATCTTTTTCAGTTATGAACCTCTGCTTAAGTTTAGAGGAATAAATGTAAATTATTGATAAAAGTATATGAGAAAAGTTATATCCAAGCCTTGCGTTTACGAATCCTATGAAAAAAAGGTTTCCCAATAAAATCCTGATTATTGGTTATGGCTCAGTTTCACAATGCACCCTACCCCTTTTACTAGACAAACTCGATTTTCCGCTAGAAAATATTACCTTAATTGATTTTGAAGACAAATCAAAAGCCTTGAAAAAATATACTAATCAGGGATTAAGATTTGTCTGTGAAAAAATTACCCCGAAAAATTTGAATCAGGTTTTGTCAGAATATATGGAAAATGAAGGCCTGATAATTGATCTGTCATGGAATATCGATGCCAATGACATCATTAAGTGGTGTCATGATCATAATGTATTGTACGTTAACACGTCTGTTGAAGTATGGGACCCTGCTGAGAAATTTTTGACTCAAAGTCTATTGGAAAAATCGCTTTATTTACGACAAATGAGATTGCTTGAACTTTCTCGTGATTGGAAAGATTCACCGACTGCTGTTGTTGACCATGGTGCAAATCCCGGCCTGATAACTCACTTCGTGAAGCAAGGCTTGCTGGATATTGCCGCCCGCACCTGTGCTGATAAGAAAGTTTCTCCCGAGGATGAACAAGAAATTGCCCTCCTTGCAAAAAACAGAGACTTTGCCCACCTGGCTAAGAAATTGGGAATCAAAGTAATCCATTGTAGCGAGCGGGATACTCAAATTGCCAGTCGGCCAAAGGAGGTTAACGAATTTGTAGGAACATGGAGCATTGAAGGATTGAGAGAAGAAGGAACTGCTCCGGTTGAAATAGCCTGGGGAACGCATGAGAGCAAATTGCCACCTATGGCGCATATACCTCCTTACGGACCGAAAAATGTGATCCTCTTGCCCCAGATGGGCATTAATACATGGGTCAGATCGTGGATACCGGATGAAGAAATTGTAGGCATGGCGATTCGTCATGGTGAATCATATGGCCTTTCAAAACTGTTAACTGTTTGGGAAGAAGACAAGGCGATCTATAGGCCTACCGTACATTATGCTTATATGCCCTGTCATGATACACTTTCCTCCCTTTGCGAATTGCGTGGCCGGAATTATGAGCTCCAACCCAGACTCAGGATTATGACAAATGAAATTACATCCGGAGAGGATATAATGGGGGCACTCTTAATGGGCCATTCTTATAATTCCTGGTGGACAGGGAGTGCATTGAGCATTGAAGAAGCCAGATCCCTTGCTCCAGGTCAGAATGCTACCACTCTTCAGGTAGCTGCAGGCATTGTTGCTTCTGTACTCTGGATGCTTGAAAATCCGCGAGAAGGTATCAAAACACCTGAGGACTTGCCTCATGATTTTGTCCTGGATATTGCCAAACCGTATCTTGGGAAATTTATTTCCACACCGTCGGACTGGACACCGCTTAAAAATCGCAAAATATTTTTCAAAGAAAATCCAGCCTTGAAACACAATCCCGATCAATGGCAATTCGAAAATTTTCTTTTCGTAAGTTAATCCCAAATAAACTACCCCTCCAGGACAGACCGATGTCTGTCGAGGAAGGGTCTTTCCTCTGTGCCTCTACGTTAAATACCAAGCAGTAGGGACAATACTGGATTCATATTTTTATTTAGAAGTAGATCAATGTGCGAGAGTTGCCCAGCCAGGTCAAAGGTGACGGATTTAAGATCCGTTTACGAAGGTATTCGTGGGTTCGAATCGTACCTCTCGCACTAATTTTTATATATTTTCTTGAGATTTTAAGCCGACTTGAGCTAGATTATCTTTTTCTGTTACTGTAAATCTCATAGTTAATTCTGTGCCATTGTTATTTTTCAGTTCAAGTTCGCCATCCAGCTGATCTACAAGGGAAGTTACCAACTGCATGCCAAGACTATCAAGGTCTTCAATATCAAGATTTTCAGGAATACCCACACCATTGTCGGAAATAGTCAGAGTAAAACTGGTATTGATACTTTTGCAGTTTTCGCTTTCAAGTTCTGAAGATTCTTCTTCCCTGTGAAGCTTGATTCGAATTTCTCCTCTATCTCTGCCTGTAAATGCATGTTTGAGAGAGTTGGAAACGAGTTCATTGACAATCATTCCTAATGGGATCGCAGTGTCCATGTCAAAGAAAAGGTTCTCTTCCAGATCCATGCTTAAGGTGATATTGGCCTTTCCAAGACTGTATGTTTCGAAAAGATTCTCAGCAAGTTCCTGAATGTACGGAGAAAAGTTTAGTGTTTCAAACTCTCCACCTTTGTAGAGTTCTTCGTGGATAAGAGCCATAGATATCACTCTGTCCTGGCTCTCTCTGAAGGCTTCCAAGAGTTCTAAATCCTCAATACTTTTTCTACCTCTGAACTGTTCAGCCTGAAGATCCAGCAGAGAGGAAATTACCTGAAGGTTATTTTTGATCCTGTGGTGAATTTCTTTCTTACGTGCAACCTCGATATTTGCCAGAGCTTCTTCTGCCTTTTTCTTCTCTGTAACGTCGAGGACAAAGGCTATGCCTTCATTGCGCACCTGATCGAAGGTAGCTACCCCAACAATGACAGGTACGTGCGAGCCATCTTTTCGGATGTATTCCTTCTCTTGGGGTTCTTTTAAGCCAACGGTTTTCATCTCAGCAATGATTTGCCCATCCAAGGGCCGATACTCCGGCGGGATCATCTTGTTCCAGTTAACCTTTCCGGCCTGCAAGTCTTCGTGCGTGTAACCGACTATCTCCAGTAACTTATCGTTGGCATCGGTGATCGAACCATCTAAATTGAAGTAATACACACCGATCATATCCGATTCATAAAACTGGCGCAGGCGCGCTTCACTTTCACGCAGCGCTTCTCTTGCCTTGATACGCTCAGTAACATCTCTTACAATACCTGAGATAGCCACAAGCTTTCCTGTAATGTCAAAGACAGGAGAAAGGGTAATTGAAACATTTATAAGAGTACCGTCCTTTCTTAACCTTAAAGTCTCATGTTGGTGAACTTTTTCTCCTTGTATAACCATTTCAGTTAATTTTTTTGTTTCGTCACGTAAATGGGATGGAGCTAGGATGGATACTCTTTTTCCCAAAATATCTTCAGCTAAATAACCATAAACCTGCTCTGCCGCCTTATTCCAGCTGGTAACGATACCTTCAAGAGACAAGGTTACAATAGCATCATTCGACGATTCTACAGCATTCGCCAGTATCTGAATCTTTTCTTCTGCTCTTTTGCGCTCAGTAATATCCTGGACTATTCCTCTCATTCTAATGGGAGTATTATTCTCATCAAAAATAACTTCTGCTTGTGCATGGACTGTAAGTTCTTCTCCATCAGCTGTGATAATCCTGTGATCAATGCTAAAAGTTTTTCCGTTAAGAGCTTCCTTTATGGCATAATCCACATGGCTCCGATCATCGGGATGTACATAACTCAAAAATTCATTATAAGATACACCAAGTTTTCGAGGAGTAGTTCTACCAATACGATAAAGCTCATCAGACCAGTATACTTCTTTGTTTACAATATCCCAGTCCCAATTTCCAATATGAGCTATTTTTTGAGCCTCATTGAGCCGTCTCTCATTTTCCAACAACGAGTTATAAGCTTCTTCAAGTTGAGCTGTACGTTCTTTAACCTTTTCTTCTAAACTACTGTACGCTTTTTTAAGGGCTTTCTCTGCTTTTTTAAGGTCAGAGATATCACGTGCAGCAGCAAAGACACCGATAACCTTACCAGATTCATCCTTATAAACTGAAGCATTGTACAAAACAGGATTTATGTGTCCGTTCTTATGTCGAATCTCGAGAGGATAATCCCGAACTTCACCATACATGAATACCTGCTGATAGCCTGCACGGGCTTTTTCAGATTCGGTAAAGTAATCTGAAAAATCAGTCCCAATCAACTTATTTTTGGAATATCCAGTAACCTTTTCTGTAGCACCATTTACATCCGTAATTTTGCCATCACGTCCAATAGTTACCAGAGGGTCAAGGCTAGCTTCAATCAGACTACGATTATAAATATTTGACAACCTGATAGCTTCTTCTGCCTTTTTGCGTTCGGTGATATCCTGAGTTATGCCGAAGCCGCCGATCACCGCTCCGTCTTTGTCAAATTCAATATATGCCTTTTCACGCACCCACTTGATCTTACCGTCCACGATAATGCGGTGCTCAATGTCATATGGTTCGCCCTCCAATCCCGCTTTCCATTCCTTATCGACATATTCTCTGTCATCCGGATGGACTTTAGAAAGGAAAGTCTCATAAGTCAAATGGGTGCCTCTTGGGATGCCAAAGATACGGTAAGCTTCATCGGACCATGCCAATTCGTTTTTACACACATTCAGACGCCAGCTTCCGATATTTCCCACGGCTTGAGCACGATCAAAATCTTCCTTGTTTTTCTCTAGATTATCCACCAGGATATCACGTTCCGTCAACGATTTGGCCAGATTGAGATTGCTATAACCTAACTGCGAGACCATGTTGGCAAACGTCATGAGAAAGGACATGCCTGTGTCCACAGCTTCCCTGCTCAACCGTGGAACTTTTTCAAGCGCTGCTATGTACTCCTCCTCATTGAAACCGTATTGTCTCGCTTGGGATCGGAAAAGCTCATAGTCCAGAGGCTCGTCTTCAAAAAAGAATTGTCCTGCAAAGATATACCCGACGTGCTCGTCACCCACCGTGATTGGAGTCACTACATCCCACATATTGTTCTTGCACCTGTACATCTTAAACTCTCCAGGGAGAACGCCCGTAGATAGTTTTATGTTGCTTTCTACACAGTGACTACAGGTTTCGGGATGAATTCTGTGGAATTTGGTGCAGATATCCTGCCATCCAACACCTACCAGAACATTGCCTTCTAGATCATTTAGGCCTATGGGAATGTGAACAAGCTTATAAAAATCATTCATAAGGGACTGGATCACCTGAGTATCAATGATATCAGCAAATTCCAGTTTACCTATCTCCAGATCTTCACTTTCCCGAAGTTTTCCTTCAAGCTCTTTCTGGTCACTTATGTCGAATCCAGAAATGTTTACACATTCTTGTTCGATTAAGGGATAAAATACGACCAGGTAAACTCTTTGTCTCACATTAACTTCCATTTTTTCCGGGTTATTCCGTGAAATTACCCTTTGCGCAATTTCCGCGATATTCGAAGGCAGTTTTCCTCCTACCCCCACACCCCACTCATCCAATAAGGGCTCACCAGCCTCATTTGAGTAAAGAACAGTACCATCCTTTTCAACACTAAGCACAGGATTCGAGTTTATTGCTGGAGATTGACCCATTTTCACTTTCATTTTCCCCTTAAGTCTCCCTCTGTTATTGCAACAAAGTACCTAATTTTAATGATAATTGAATAAATCAGTATTTTAA
>DATMYS010000547.1:0-5917 GCA_035560835.1 Methanosarcina sp. | reverse complement strand
GATTTAATAATCATTTAAGCGCGCTTAACATTTTACATATAAATCATACTCAGGAGCAGTAATCAATGAAACGAAAGTGGGAACGGGATTTGGGACTTCAGGGACGGATGATTTTCACAATGTTTCTTCTGGCAGCAGTTTACCTTTTTTTCCTGGCGTTTCTCTCGTACAACGGGACTCCACCGGTAGTTATGATGCTTTTTGTAGGCTCTTTCATGGCTATCCAGTACTTTTACTCGGATAAACTGGTACTGTTGTCAACAGGCGCAGAAATCGTTTCTGAAAGCGAAGCCCCACAGTTGCATGGGATAATTACGCGGCTCTGTGCAATAGCCGATCTCCCGAAACCTAAGGTGGCAATTGTAAGGTCTCAGGTTCCGAATGCCTTTGCAACAGGCCGGAATCAGAATAACGCTGTTGTTGCAGTTACGACAGGAATTCTGGACAAACTCTCCCCAGCCGAACTCGAGGCTGTGCTTGCTCACGAACTTACCCATGTCAAGAACAGGGATATGGCTGTCATGACAATTGCCAGTTTTATCTCAACCCTGGCTTTCTACTTTGTCAGGTACAGCCTTTATTTTGGAAACATGGGAGGAGACCGAAAGAAAGAAGGCGGAGGCATTTTGCTTGTCTGGTTAGTTTCAATTGCAGTATGGGTTATCAGTTTCATACTGATTCGAGCCCTTTCCCGCTACAGGGAATATGCCGCAGACAGGGGCGCAGCCGTTATTACCGGACAGCCGTCTAACCTTGCATCAGCCCTGATGAAGATAAGCGGGGTCATGTCTAAGGTCCCGAGCGAAGACCTCAGGTCAGTAGAAGGAATGAATGCCTTTTTCATTATCCCTGCAATCTCAGGTTCTTCCATAATGGACATTTTTTCCACTCACCCCTCTGTGGAAAAAAGAATAGCCAAACTTGAAAAGATGCAGCAGGATCTGGGCTAATCTGGTGTACTAGCAAAACCCGGTCACAGGACGAATCCTGGTCATAGGACGAATATAGGTCATAAAACCTCAGTTTACAGAACACGAATTAAGAACAGGAATTAAGAAAACGAATTCATAACATGAATTAAGGACGTTTAGAAAGGAGAAATTAAATGGGTCTTCGAGATTTTGTGGATGCAGTTCTCGGGAAGAGTACGCTTCCGAAAGCAAAAAGTGAGAAACTATTTGCAATGTCTACAGCCAGTATCACTCTGGAAAGCAATCTCGGCCTAAAGCCTTCAGGATCGGCAGGAATTTGTTTTAAGCCAATAGGGGCTTCAGCGTACGAATCTGCACGAAAGGAAATTCAGGAGCTTCTTGAGTACAGTTCAAAGGAAACAGAAACAAAGTTCAGGCTGGAAAAAGACGAGTTCAATTTTCTGTGGGCCATTTTTGAAGATCCGGATTTAGAAGACCTTGTTGCAAACATTCACCTTGTAAGTGAAACCCTTGAAGAACACGGCTTTGGCGGGCAGCTTCTCTGTGCTATTTTCAGGTTTGACAGCGAACCCGAGGCAGGGAATTCCAGCCGCGGAAAAACTGTTTACTGGATCTACAATTTTAAGCAGGGAACTTATTACCCCTTTATTCCACTCTCCGGCAAGCAGAGGGACAATCCTTTTGAATTTAAGTTAAGAGCGGAGATGGAAAGGGAAATGCCTATCGAAGAGAACGTAGAAAAATGGTACCCTCTCTGGGGAATTCCATTCTAAAAATTGCTGTGCCAATAAAGCCAATTCCTTTAATAGACCAAATATTTCCAAATTTTTATTTAGCTCAGTTAATCGAATTCTATTAACTTTGATCAGTTATTTAATTTTTTTCACTCAGCTCCGTTATTTAATTTTTTTCACTCAACTTAGTTATTTAATTTTTTTAACTAACTCAGTTGTTTGAGTCTGTTTTCAATCGTGCTCAAGTTTGAGTCCTTCAGCTTTGAGTTCTTCCATAAGCTCTTTTGAGTAGTCGGGCACCGCACCTGGTTTTGATGCAACATACGTCCCAAGGATGCAGGCGATTGAAGTGGCTTTTGAAACTCCGTACCCTGACAAATAGGCATAAAGGAAGCCTGCGGAAAAGGCGTCTCCGGCTCCGACAGTATCTGCAACCTCGACAGGAGTGGTTTCTACCTCCTCATAAACGCCTTTATTGTAAACAGCAGCTCCTCTGGGTCCTTTTGTTATGCAGATCACGGAAATTTCAGGATATTTTTCGGTAACCAGGCGGCAAAAAGCTTTGTAAGAAGTAAGAGATTTGCAGGTTCCGGCAGTGTCAGAAAGCAGGCAGGAAATAGTGGCAGCTTCTTCCTCGTTCATCTTTAAAATCGTGCTGTGTTCGAGCGAAGACAGTATCCATTCTTTTTTGTAATATCCTGCCCTCAGGTTTATATCGTAGAAGAAATATTTTGCTTTTATTTCCGAAAACAGTCTTTGAAGAGTTTTTCGGTTTTCTTCCGACCTCTGGGCAAGGGTTCCAAAGCAAAAAACATCCCATTCTTCCCTGGAAAGGGCTTCAAACTTTTTTTCGCCCGGTGTAATCGCATCCCAGGCAACACCTTCGTTAATGGTGAAAATAGGAATTCCTTCAGCCTGCAGTTCGACAGTAACCGTTCCTGTCGGTCTTCTTTTATCAGTTAAGACGTAAGAAGTGTCAATTCCCATTGCTTCAGCCCTGGCAAGCAGGCTTTTTCCAAGCTCATCCCTTCCGACTGCCGTGATAACAGCCGGTTTTGCTCCAAGTTTTGCAAGATGAGCTGCAAGGTTCAACGGAGCTCCTCCAAGGTGGGCTGAACCCCTTATAATATCAAAAAGAGCTTCTCCGAAAGTAAGGGCTTTAATTGGCTTAATGCGGCTGGAATGAGAATTTTCGTTCATCAGTGTTGTATATTGATTCATGATTGATAATATTTTGATCTAATGTTTTGACCTAAATATTTTGACCTAACATTTTGACCCAACACTTTGACCTGAGAATCCGAATAAGAAAGTTTGAAGGAGCTAAAAAATAAATCACTCCTGAGAATCATAAAGTTGTAGTGTTACAATTCAAATAAACTCCTTATATAAATCACATCTCATGCAATCAGCACATCGAATCCCTTCTCTGTCCTTACTTCTCCGTAACTCGGCTGCTGCTTGCACCATTTCTGCGCGAGTTTTGTCGTGAAGGTCTTCCAGTACTTTAAATCGTCTCGACTTAAGCTCATAGCAGTTTGGATTTTTAGCAATTTCAAGATCGAGATTTCGCAGCTTCAAAGCGACATCAACAATATACTTACTCTGGTCAACAATGTGCTCATCTATAACGCTCATATAGTTTCTCCACTCTATGAAATAACTCTTTAAAATTAAAGGCTCAACGGTCTGCCAGTTTTTTCTATTTTCTGTCAGTGATCCCATAAGGATCTTCGAGTTCGTTCTACCTTTTTCGCCGTGTTATTTTTCCCATAGATTATTAATTATTCTATAAATAAAATATATAAGAGTTTCTGATAAGAGTTATAGAGGAGTCCCAACGACTTTTGACTAAGAAAAAGAATACAGAAGTAACTGTCATCGCCGTATCCGAAATAAATCCAAATAACCTAGACATAAAAAATGGATTTGAAGAAATCTAAAAACTGAACATTTCTTTTTATTCACCTCCCGATTTATGCTTGAAGAAAAGGGTGAATTTATCTGTATACTGTGTTTTGGCGAAAGATTGAAGTAACGGATTTTAGTTGCATTCATCAATTGCAATATGTGAGTGTCAGGGGCTCCACATATCTTTGCCATTTTCCTTCCAAAGCCAATCTTTCTTCCCCTGTTCGGTCATGAGTAGCATCTAGAGTACCTTCCCCATCTGTGGAGAAATCAGTCCTGATCCTCTCGGTTCTCCATATCTATGCCATACTTGATAGCAGCAGGAGCGCGTTGCCATTTTCCTTCCAAAGCCAATCTTTCTTCCCCTGTCCGGTCATGAGTGGCATCTAGAGTATCCTCCCCATCCGTAGGGAAATCAGTATCGATAAGAACTTTGTTACCGCCTCCTAATGTCACAGCATATTGATTGCCTGCTACAGGAATGTAGAAAACGTTGGCCTGTGGGCAAATGCGCTTAAATAAACCCTTCAATATAACTCTATCGCCACGATTGTTAAGCGGAGGGCCAAGCTTATTATCTATATAACGTTTATTCAAATGAATCTCAGTGGGATTTATATTCCTGCACATATTGTACAATGCACCCAGGATAATATTGAAGTTCTTCGCGTCCTTTTTCTCATTCTCCTCCTTCAAAGCACCGGAAGGAAAGTGGAAAAGGGCTCCATTTTTGGATTCGGGATTAAACAAGACAATTGGGGAACAATCTGAAAACTCATCACTGAACAAGATATATTGCCCCAGATTAGCAACAAGCCCCTGTCCCATATTCAATTTTGCTTTGTATCGTTGACCAAGCGGAAGGACGGAACCTATAATATTATCTTTCCCCAAGGATTGCAGATATCCTTTATCGGCTTCCGCCTTTTTCATATAATTTGTTACCGAGGAAGAGTTGAGCGCATCTACTGGACTATAAGTCAACCAAATTTTGAGCTTAACCGGTGTATTTTGGTGCTTTTTTAACTTGTAAACCAACAGCTGGACATAATAAAGTTGATTTTTGTTGTAGAGTGTTTGTGCTAGCTCGGTGAATTGCTTAGTGTTGTTTTTCCTCACGGCCTCTTCAATATCATTTTTTTCTTTACCTGTAACATTCTTATGTCTCTTGGGTTTATCGTTTTTGGATTGTACAACGAGCGATCTAGGTGAAATGTGCTCAAAGATAAACGCTGCGGTTGGCAGGCTGGTCCGCTGCAATTGCGGGGAAGTTTGCTGCACCACATGAGTCAACTCACGGGCAACCAACTCCTGCCCCCTCCGGCTCCCCGGTTCATACGCCCCCTGCCGAAAGAACACGTCTTGCCCTGAAGTAAAAGCCCTCTCCCCCATCGCATCCGTTTCTTGCTCCAATCCATTATCATCATTAATCTGTACTCCCTTCAACTGCATTGTTGCTTGCACCCTCCCCTGAGCCTGCTGCACCACATGCCAAGCCTCATGCGGTAAATGCTTTTCCTGACCCTGAGCCACATGAATATCTGTCCCCTGTGTATACGCCAATGCTCCTACCTCAGCAGGCTTATCCGAATTATAATGCACCCGAACATTACTCATATCCATTCCAGATAGGCTCTCAACGCCAGCCTTGAGGTTATCAGGGATCCCTGTATTATTTTCCCTCTTTGCCTGAAATGGTTCTTCTTCAGGGATTTCTTGGCGTTGGATAGTTCCTGTCATTTTTCCTTGAAGTGGTTCCTCTTCCTCTAGAATTTCTTGGCGTTGAATAGCCTCAGTAAACTTACCCTGAAGCGGTTCATCTTCTTCTGGAATCTCTTGACGTTGAATTGTCTCAATCACCTTTCCCTGAAGCGGTTCTTCCTCCTCTAAAACTTCCTGCCTCTGCATGCATGAGGGGCATGTTTCTTCTTCCTCAGGGATTTCCTGTCTCTGAACTAGTGCCTGTTGGGCTGCGAAATAATTTCCGATACCTGTAAGCAACCTGCCAACTGCCCGGTTTCCAATAGTACGCTGGAGCTGCATAATATCTGCATGGGTTAGGGATTTCGGGTTGATTTTGGCACGCTGGATGATAGAATAAGGATTTGATACAGGCGGCTGGATTATAGGGGTCGCTTGCTTTTGAAAAATAGTATTCGTTTTTTTGGATTGCTGGATTTGCTGGTGCTCGGGCATGGGGAACATTCCTGTGGAGATTGAAAGGTAGAAGATAGAATACTTAAAAAATTGATAATATAAACTTCCTTACAGTACAAAAACATTTCATTTTTAGCAAATTATTTTAAATTGAAAAAATGCAGTAATCAGATTAGCATACAT
>DATMYS010000546.1:0-5947 GCA_035560835.1 Methanosarcina sp. | reverse complement strand
ACTTTCCTAAAGTTATTTACGGCTTTAACTATGCTGTCTGCTTTCCTATTAAACAAGTCCTCGATTTCGCTATAATCTTCAACTACTTCTGTAGGAAAAAGTGAAAAGTCGATGGTGCTTTTAGAGATACTACATTTATATTTATTATCTACTGATTTTAAATAGATCACAGGAAAATTTATCGGTGCTGACCTTGCATAGGGTAATATAACCTGCATATCATTAAATAAGTCTTTGAATTCTAGATTTAAATGATCCATCAATGAATCAGGTCTTTGTAACTCTTGGTAAAGAAAAGCACTATATGAACATCCATAATTCCTGGTCTCAGGTTTGGTATCATGTTATTACTTCTTCAATTATAAAATATAATCAGATGATGTAAATAACTTTTTTGAAACTTACGCAGGCTGCAAAAAGCAGGATATTTGCCACATTTGGTATGGAAAATACTTCTGTCCTAACTGTTACACCACAACTCTTTCAATACCGTAAATAATTTCATATGTTTCTCTTTTTAGTCCAACGGGTTGATATATTTGCACACCAATATATAACATATAAACTATAATAAATAAGTGATAAGTTATATTAATGGGGCAAGAGCATGGTAAACGCTATTAGGGATTCTACAAAGGAACGGGGCTTCAGCCTGATGTGTTTTTACTCACTTATTTTCAGCTTCTTGCAGCTGATTAAGATAGGTTTCCTACAAAGCCACAACTATATCACATTATAAGCCTTATAGTTCATTCTTAGTCATCGTTTAAGTTACCACTTCAAGAATCTAGCCGCCCAGCTCACGTTTTTTCTAAGCAAATATTTCCTTAACTCGTCGATTCCAAGCAGGAAGATTGCAAAAGGAACAGCAAATAATAAATATCTGAGGTCAAGAGGCGAAGTGTTAAAAATAAGATTGGCAAATGGATTCCAGATAATAAAAACTAGAATCAGTAATTCACTTGCAATCCCTAACAGAATCATATGGTTGCTGAACAAGCCCATCATGAACACTGACTGAAACCGGGTTCTGGAAGCAAAAACATTAGCTATCTGGCAGATAATCACTGCTGAAAAGAAAGCGGTAATCGCCTGCATATAAAGAGGATTGCTGTTTGCAAGTTGCTCGCCGAATTTCCAGCCCCCTTCAAAAAGTACGGCAAAATAACAGAAAAAGCCTGCTGCAGCTTCTATAGGTCCCTTTATTCCATAAGCTGTTAAAAGCACTTGAGGCGTTAGCAGTTTTTCGTCCCTGGCCCTTGGAGGCCTTTTCATAATATCTCCTTCTGCTTTTTCCATTCCCAGAGCAATGGCAGGTAACATATCCGTACCCAGATCAATTGCCAAAATGAGCTGTACTTGCATAGGAAGGGGAAGAGCAAAGAGAACGAAGGCTATGAAAGGCAGAACCTCAGGGATATTACTGGCAAGGATGTATACAATGAACTTTTTTATATTATCAAAAACAGTTCTGCCTTCCTCTACAGCATTCACGATAGTGGCGAAATTGTCGTCCAGGAGCACCATATCCGCAGCTTCGCGAGCTACGTCCGTGCCGCTGCCCATTGCGACCCCCATATCTGCGTTCTTAATTGCAGGAGCATCATTGACCCCATCTCCTGTCATGGTCACGATCTCCCCTTCAGCCTGGAAAAGCTGTACGATTTTCAGTTTTTGAATAGGAGAAGTACGGGCAAATACAATGCTCGGGTTTTTCAATCTTGAAGAAAGATCTGTACTTGAGAGTGACTCCAGTTCGTCTCCAGTAATAATTTCAAGGTTTCCGGAATCCACAAGTCCCACGTTCTTCGCAATTGCTTCTGCAGTGACTGGGTGATCACCGGTGATCATAACAACCTTGATACCGGCTGCATGGCACTTTGCAATAGCTTCTCTAGCTTCAGGCCGCGGAGGGTCTATAATCCCGATAAATCCCAGGAAAATAAAATCCTCAGTATACTCTTTCTGCTCTTCTGCTTGCCTGTACGCAAGGGCAATTATCCGTTCTCCCTTTCTTGCCAGTTCCAGGTGCCTGTCCAGAAGTTCTTTTTTATCATTTTCGGTAAGTTTTCTAACCTCACCTGAATCTCTAACTGAACCGCACATCTTCACAACCACTTCAGGGGCTCCCTTAAGGTAGATTTCAAGTTTACCTTCAGGAGTGTGGCAGATAACTTCCATTCTTTTGGTAAGTGAATCAAAAGGAAACTCTTTCAGCCTTTGATAATCACCTTGAAGCGTTTTTATATCCTGGAAACTGTTTGCAAAAACAAGAAGTGCTCCTTCGGTAGGATCGCCGGTGTATCCAGTGGGTAATTCGCGAAGTTTTGCGTTATTGCAGAGCCCTGCGACCCTTATTAAAGCAGGAGGCACCTTTTTAGGGTCCCATATGGGACTTTCTACAACATAAACCCTTTTTGCTCCTGAACTCGTAACTTTTCCTGCAATGCCTTGTTTTGTACTTTCTTCTGTCTCCTGCTCTGCAACCCTTTTTTCGAAACCTGAAGGTATTTTAGGTACGATACTTTCAAAACCGACGATGAGAGAATTTACTGCCATCCTGTTTTGGGTAAGAGTTCCGGTTTTGTCAGTGCAGATGACAGTAGTCGAGCCCAGAGTTTCTACGGATTCGAGGTTTTTTATAAGGGCATTCCGCGAAGCCATTCGCCTGGAAGCCAGGCTAAGGGCAAGAGTTACCGTGGGCAAAAGACCTTCAGGCACATTTGCAACTATGATTCCGATTGCAAAGATGAGGCTTGCAAGAAAGGTATCCTGAATAAGAAACGCAAGAATGAAGAAGGTTACTCCCATAAAAATCGCAATTGTAGAGATGATTTTTATGAAGCGGTTGAGTTCTCTCCGGATGGGAGTGTCTATGCTCGAAATCTGTTCTGTGAGTATTGCAATGTTTCCAATCTGAGTGTTCTGTCCTGTTCCGAAGACGACAGCCTTTCCATTCCCGCTTTGTACTAGCGTCCCGGAAAAGACCACATTTCTGCACTCAAGTATATTCGAGTTAGTGCATTCAAGAGAGCGTAGTTGAGGCTCTGCTTCTCCTGTGATGGTTGAATGATCAACTTTCAGAGAGTTTGTCTCAATTAAGCGCCCGTCAGCGGGGACCTTATCTCCTTCCTCAAGAAGGATGATATCTCCTACAACAAGTTCCGAAGCCAGAACATCTCTGACTTTACCTTCCCTTAAAACCTTTGCACGGGGAGGGAGAAGCTGCCGAAAACTTTCCATCGTTTTTGCAGCCTGGTATTCCTGGACGAATGTGAAGGTTCCATTAAGGATTACGACCACACCAAGAGCAATTCCAATATACAGATTCCCTTTTCCAGGATCAAGGTATTCTCCGAAGAAAGACAGAATAGCTCCTATAATCAGCAAAATTGAAAAAAAATTCCGAAATTGCCTCATATACTTACTTAATATGCTCTCCTTTCCTGTTTCTTCGAGAACGTTAGGTCCACATTCCTGAAGTCTCCTTGCAGCTTCCGGCTCGCGAAGTCCGCTTTCGTCCACTCCTAATCTTTGAAGAAACTCGGGAAAAGCGATTTTATGCTCATCGCCCTGCGGAGGACAAATCTTGCTTTTGCTACCAGTCAATTTTGTCTCCATCGAATATCCTATAACTCAATGTGGCATAAGAATAAGAAACTTAAGAGATCTTATCCTTGTTGTTGTCTTTCTGTAACTTCGTTATTGTATGCTGTCATAGCCATCGGTATCGTTTTTACTGTCATCAATAGTTATTATCTTTTGATCATGTTACTCATGTTTCTGATCATGTCATTCATGTTTCTGATCATGTCATTCATGTTTCCAGTCATATTTCCAGTCATATTTCCAGTCATGTTTCCAGTCATGTTACCCATATCGGTCATGTTTTCAGTCATATGGCATATCATGACTCCGGTCATATTACCGGTCATATTACCCATACCGGTCATGTTTCCGGTCATAACTCCAGTCATGTTACATGTCATATTCCCAGTCATGTTACCCATTTTTCCTGTCATGTTACTCATGTTTCCGATCATGGTTCCAGTCATATTACATGTCATGTTACCCATATCGGTCATGTTATCCATTTTTCCTGTCATGTTACTCATGTTTCCGATCATGGTTCCAGTCATGTTACATGTCATATTCCCAGTCATGTTACCCATATCGGCCATGTTACCACCCATGTTTTCAGTCATGTTATCCATGTTTCCAGTCATATTACATGTCATGACTCCAATCATGTTCCCGGTCATATTACCCATACCAGCCATGCCCCCAGTCATGATTCCGGTCAGGGTCATATTCCCAGTCATGTTACAAATCATGGTTCTAGTAATATTTTCGGTCACGTTGCTCATATTTCCAGTCATGTTTCCTGCAGGCTCTGATGCTTGCGCGGCGCCAAGAGAAAAAACTAAGCATAACACTATCAGAGAAACTATTAATCTAGTTTTCATTCTTTACCCTCCATATGTGAATTAGACAATTCGGATCTATTGCATAAATTCAATTAAATAAAATTTGTAATTATTCAACCTACCCAAAATCAGTTGACTGATATTGATTTATTAACGGAAACGGATCAGAAAAATTTGTCCATTGAATTTTATGAAATATGGCTATTGAGGTTGTTTTTCCCCGGCTGAATATACAATTTTGGCTCTTCGTCATTCTTTATGGATCATTCTTTATGGATAATACTATTTTCAATTCAAGACCGCACTGGATTTTATGAGAATATTATGAGGATATCCACACAAAACAACGAAGAGCCCAAACTTATTTAATAAAGCGGTTTGAGAAAAGTACGGAAATCTTCCCTTTACTTTTCTATCCTTAACTTCTTTATAATGAATTGAAAGTATAGATTTGTACATATTGGGTTATTTCATAGCGTATTAACCGATATAACGTCACATGAGCCCATAAAACATCGAGATAATCGCAAGTATGACAAAAATTATGATGAGCCATTTTGCAATCTCCATAGAGAACCCGGCAATTCCTCTTGCGCCCAATATATATGCAATCATTGCTAATATCAGAAAGAATATTACAAGTCCTATCAAACCTGGTATATTTCACTCCCCCGCTGGTTATTTTAACCGATAAGTTAACTATTAAATTGCAGATATAGACTTATGCAGTTGAACTGAAAAACAAGTAGCATGAGGCTTCAAATGGTCTAAATTATACTATTTATGACAGATATCCTCGTGCTTTATTTTGGACCTTAACGTAGGTCCTATCAGAAACGAGTATATCTCCCATTTTTGAGAAAATGTAGAGAAAATCTCATGTTTACGATTTTCAATAATTCACTGAACCGACCCCAGTCTCTCTGCTGATGTCTCTCCTGGAATTCTCGGTTGCTCAAACACTCCTTTCTGCCAATAAGGTTGATATCCGTAGTAAGTATACAATCTGGATAGCTCTTCACAAGTTAAAGGCCATTTGTCCTTATCAAAGCCTTCTGCCTTTTCCAGTACTTCTTTATTAACATCAAGGATGAAAGCATGCTCATGCAGCCTCAGTTTAAGAGCCTGCCAAGGGATAGCAAACAGTTTATCGCCCATACCCAGGAATCCGCCAAAAGAAAGCACTGCATATGCTATCCTTCCATTTTCCAAATCAATCATAAAGTCTTCAATCTGTCCTAAATCGTCTCCAGCTCTATTGACAACCTTATCTCCTTTTAGTGTACTTGCTGACAAAAAATGTGAATTCTCTCTACTTACCATATTATTGTCTATCATATATTACACCCCTCTGTTTGTTTACCTGCATTATTTTTAAAATGATGGTCAATTTCACTTCCGATCATATTACTATTCCATTAAACGGCAAGTCAAGTTATGATCTGTCACCGAAATACTATGACTCGACAATTTATATTGTATCTTAGCAATCTATTCTATAGATCTTTAGGTCTATATAT
>DATMYS010000545.1:0-9133 GCA_035560835.1 Methanosarcina sp. | reverse complement strand
ATATTCAGATTTGGATAAAGCCAGTATGGATAAAAAAATGATACATACTAAAAAATCTTAGATGTGGTGGGGAAAAAAGATTCTAACAGAAAAGACAGTGAACAAAAACTGAAGTTCAGGATTGAAGTGAATACTGATTCGGAAAAAGCCCAGTGATAGTAAAAACCATCTGATAGCTTCTCGGGCACTATCTTTCCACAATTTTCTTCTAACTTCTTCTGTTAACACAAGCAATTATATTTATAAATAATATTAAATAGCATCGAATACAATTATTATGTCTAATCAATGTTTTATTACCTACTTTGTTGAAGTTTAGCAAAGTGAGGGATTGGGTGGGATTATAAATCTATCGCTATTTAGTAATCACCTAAGCTATTAGTGATTACCTGTGCCTGGTAAACAGCTATATTTTATAGATTCCTGGCTATATATTTTACTGTAGTTATATATTTAATGAGAATATATATAGCTCCAATCCAAGATCGAATCCGGGATCGAAATAAACTTTGTGACACATAGTATGCGGATTAATGTGCGGATAATAGGGTTTTATGGAGAATATGCGTATGTAACTGGAAATTATACAACTGGTAAATAGAGAACACAACTGAGTTACTTTGAGTTTGGGGGGTATTAGTTGAATAAGCAACTGAAAGTATTATTTATAGGAACCTATGTTCCAAAAGAATGTGGGATTGCTACATTTACATCCGATCTTTTAAATTCAGTGTCCGGGGAAGATAATGGCGTTCATTGTGAAGTAATTGCTTTGAACGATCCCTCTGAGACCTATAATTATCCTGAAGAAGTCGTTTTTCAAATACAGCGGGACAGAATAGAGGATTATTACCGGGCTGCGGATTATATAAACCAATCTGATATTGATATCGTATGCCTACAGCACGAATTCGGGCTTTTCTGGGGAAATGCAGGAGACTATATTTTTGCTCTTCTTTCAGGAATCAACAAGCCTGTAATAAGTACGATGCATACTGTAATCCGGGAGCCTGAACTTGAGTATCGGGTATCCACGGAAAAACTCATCAGGTATTCCGAAAAGCTGATTGTAATGAGTCAGACTGCAGTCGAAATGTTAAAAGATGTTTATAAAGCTCCGGAGGATAAAATAGAATTAATCTTTCACGGAGTACCTGACTACCCTTTTAACAACTGCAGTAAGTACAAAAAAAAATTGAATCTGGAGGGGTCTCCGCTTGTCTTAACTTTCGGCTTGCTAAGCCAGAATAAAGGTATCGAAAGTATGCTTGAGGCTCTTCCTGAAGTCGTAAGCCAGTATCCGGATCTCGTTTACCTCATACTGGGTGCTACGCATCCTGTAATTAAAAAGAACTTTGGGGAAACATACAGACTATATCTCCAGAATAAAGTCTCAGAACTTGGACTTGAAAAAAATGTAGTATTCAATGACAAATTTGTCGAGAAAGAAGAACTCTGCAATTATATCCTCGCCAGTGACATTTACGTATCTCCTTACCTTTCCAGAGAGCAGATAGTAAGCGGCGCTCTGACCTATGCAATTGGCATGGGAAAAGCAATAATTTCCACTCCATACTGGTATGCCCAAGAAATGCTTTCCGACAATCGCGGGTTGCTTGTAGATTTCGGAGACACGGACAGCTTTAGACAATCTCTTTTGCATTTGATCAAAAATCCAGAAGAGTGTGATAATATGCGCAAAAAGGCATATGATTTTGGTCGAAAAATGACATGGAAAAATGTAGGTAAACAATATAATACGGTTTTCACCAGGGCTTTAAAGAACTATAGTGCCTACTCCACCCTGAAAAAGTTTAATTTCCTTCCAAACCAGCTGCCTGAAGTAAAACTTGATTACCTGAAATTATTAACCGACGACGTGGGCATTATTCAACATACCAATCTTGGTGTACCGGCTCGTCATTACGGGTACAGTACTGATGACGTAGGCCGGGCTCTTGTCGCACTAACACAGTTAATAGATAACCAGAAGAAAGCCGAGGATTTCTGGAAGTTAATCACCACATATCTGAGTTTTCTTGAACATGCCCAGACCGACACAGGCCACTTCCACAATTTCATGAGCTATAAACGGGAATTTTTGGATGAGAAGGGCAGTGAGGATACTCTTGGACGTGCTATTTATGGACTTGGACATGTGGTAAGCTGCCCTTATCTGTCTAAAAATATACGCACGCTTGCCCATACCCTTATGAGCAGAGCCAGGCCTGAGATGGAGAAGCTCACCTATCCAAGGGCAAAAGCCTATACGATGTGCGGTTTGTATGAAATGCTCAGGGCAGGTGTAGATGCCGATGAATTTGAATCTGTTTTCAATTCTCGCAGGGATGCGGTTAATTCCGTAGACTCCCTTGTAACTAAAGATACATTTGAATCTATATTTATCGACCATGCGAATTCTCTGGTCGACTTATATGAGGCTAACCATAAAGAAGACTGGAACTGGTTCGAACCTACAGTAACATATAGTAACGCAAAACTGAGTGATTCCCTTTTACTGGCATACAATTACACCAAAGACCGAACTTACCGAAAGGTTGGCCTTGATACTCTGGATTTTCTTACTGAGATTCAGTGGAAAGGAGACTTTTTTGATATAGTCGGAAATCAGGGCTGGTACCCTTATAACGGGGAAAAGCCTATTTTTGACCAGCAGCCTATAGAGGCAGGTTACCTGACTCAGGCTTATGTTTCAGCTTATGAGATTGTGCGTGATAGGAAATATCTGGAACTTGCAAGATATTCTCTTGAATACTTCCTTGGAAGAAATCGTTTGCAAACTGTCATGTATGATTGTTCTACAGGCGCGGTCTGTGACGGGCTCAACCGCGATGGTATGAATTATAACCAGGGCGCTGAATCCGTTATTTGTTTCCTTATGGCTTTGAGCTCTTTAAATAAACATATGGATAAAGCTTTCAGTACAATACTCCAATCCAGAATAAACGATGAGGTAGATAACGGAACCCTGCAGAAAAGAAAGAATTTTTTGTCAGCATTAAGCACGGGAGTGGGAGAAGAAAGTAAGAGGGTATACGATCCGGGAAAGTAAGAGAATGGTATGATCGAAGAGCGAGAGAATATATTATCTAGTGCTTCGATTCCAAAATCAATTCCTTATTTTCTTGAAAAATCCATGATCTTCGGATCTATTCAAGAGTCAAGTTTTATGAACCTACTTCGGAATCACAGTACTAGAGAGTGAGAGGATAATATGATCTGGAAAGACCATGGGGAGCTGTTTGTAAGATACAATAGGAATCCTATACTAACCGTTGATGATTGGCCTTATCGGGCTCATTCGGTTTTTAACCCTGCAGCTGTTATAGTTCATGGTACAACCCTGTTACTGGTCAGGGTTGAAGACCACAGGGGTTTTTCTCACTTTACGATAGCAAGGAGTAAGAACGGAGTTGATGGCTGGGAAATTGATCCTGAACCAACCTTTGCTCCGGATCCTGTAAGCTACCCTGAAGAGATATACGGTATAGAAGACCCACGCATAACTTATATAGATGAGATGGAAAAATGGGCTGTGGCATATACGGCTTTTTCGGACTCTGGCCCATTAACTGCACTTGCTTTTACTGAGGATTTCCGGAATTTTGATCGAATAGGAGCTACCATGCCTCCTGAAAACAAGGACTCTGCGATTTTTCCTGTAAGGTTTAACGGCAGATGGGCAATGTTGCACAGGCCTGTATCTTTAATAAGCGGCGCAAAAGCAAATATCTGGATTTCCTTTTCCCCGGATATGAAATACTGGGGAGAACATGAGGTTCTTCTGTATGCTAGAGAAGGTGGATGGTGGGACGCAAACAAAATTGGTCTGTCCCCACAGCCAATCCGTGTATCTGACGGATGGTTAATTATGTACCACGGAGTACGCCAGACAACGGCTAAGGCAAGTTATCGGCTAGGACTTGCCCTTCTTGATCCTGATGATCCGAGGAAAGTACTTCACAGATCTGAAGGCTGGGTTTTCGGGCCGCGTGAAATGTATGAACGCAGCGGAGATGTCAATGACGTTGTTTTCCCCTGTGGTTGGGTCCTTGTGGACGATGAAATTCGTATCTATTACGGGAGTGCGGATACTTCCGTATCGTTAGCCACCGCAAAAGTGCGCGATGTCCTGAGATATATCCATGAGTGTCCTGAGAAACAATGCCCTGATGAATACTGCAGGTGGTTTGAAGAGGATATCGAAAGTTCCACTGATCCGAAAAGAGGCTATTTAAAATTGAAATAAATAAAAATTGAAGTTAAAAAATTAAAAACGAAAGTTAAAAATTTAAACTAAATATTAAAAGCTCAAAATAATGTATAAAGCTCAAAATTAGGTGCCAAAGCCGAAATGTAAAAAATAAGTAAGTTTGGGGATGTGAGTGATTTTGGGGGTATTAGTATAAGAATTGCAATGTTGTCTCCGATTGCCTGGAGCACGCCACCTAAAAAGTATGGTCCCTGGGAATCTATTGTATCTTTATTAACCGAAGGATTGGTAAAACGGGGCATTGACGTTACATTATTTGCAACAGCAGATTCTCACACAGCAGCAAAACTTCATGCCGTGTGTCCGAGACCCTATGAAGAAGATAAGGATATGATAATAAAGGTGTATGAAGGCATGCACATATCAGAAGTTTTTGAGAAAGCAAAAGAGTTCGATATAATTCATAACCATTTCGATTATCTTCCTCTGACCTACAGTGCGCTTGTCGATACTCCTGTTATAACAACAATCCATGGTATTTCTTCACGAAAAATTTTGCCTGTATATAAAAAGTATAATAATAGAACTTTTTACGTATCCATAAGTGATGCCTACCGATGCCGCGATCTGGACTATATAGCAACTGTTCGGCACGGAATTGACATAGAAAGTTTCCATTTCAATGAAAACCACCAAGATTATCTTCTCTTTTTATCACGCCTGCATAAAGATAAAGGCGTAAGGGAAGCAATAGAAGTCGCAAAAAAGACCGGCAGAAAACTTAGGATAGCCGGCTTCATTGCAGATCAGGCTTATTTTGAAAAAGAAGTTCAGCCCTGTCTAGACAATGAACAGATTATTTACGAAGGGCATGTTGACCCTGAGTTTAAGAAGGAACTCCTGTCAAATGCCTATGCTTTGCTGCACATGATTAATTATGAAGAGGCTTTCGGGATTGGCGTAGTTGAAGCTATGGCCAGCGGCACACCGGTAATTGCAATGAACAGGGGTTCAATGCCTGAGCTTATCCAGAATGGAGAGACCGGATTTTTGGTCAATAGTATTGAGGAAGCTGCAGACGCTGTGCAAAAGCTTGGCTCCATATCCCGCAAAAAATGCAGGGAAAGCGTGGAAAAACGCTTTTCGGTTGACAGAATGGTAGACGATTACATTAGAGTGTATGAGACTATCCTCGAAAAGTGCAAACGTGAGGAAGAAAGGCCCTGGGGTTTTTATGAAGTGCTTATGCAGAGGCCTGGATATAAAGTCAAAAGCCTTACTGTTCTCCCTCAGGGTGAAATCTCACTCCAGCGTCATTCTCACAGAAGCGAGCACTGGTACATAATCAGTGGAGAGGGGCTTGTAACTAAAAACGGAAGTCAGACTCGCGTTCTTCCCGGAGATTCAGTCGATCTTCCGGTAAACGAGGTACATAGAATTAAGAATATAGGCGGCCAAAACCTTGTTTTCATTGAGATTGCACAGGGAGACTATCTCGAAGAAAGCGATATTGAAAGGCTTGAAGACAAATATGGGAGAGCCTGAATAACGTAAGGGCTTGAAAAGATGTTTACGGTTGGGAAATTTCTATACAGGTTACGACAGATTTATAATGCTCAGATTTATAACGCTGTTTAGCCTGTATTTCATCAATGGTTCCTATAAAGGTTTATCCCATTTTCCCTGTACATTATTTCTTTATGCACAATTCTTCTACACATTTCTGTACTTCTTCTTTTTCAGGCCTTCAAGTTCTGTATTCTTTATATAGTTATTCTAGTAGTTTAAAGTAGTTTAATCCGGGCATTCTGAATTGTTATATGAGTTCCTGATTTGAACCGCAATTTCCTCGCCCAGCCTTTCAGAGACACTTTCTATGAAGAGCTCTATATACTCGAATGGTACACAGCCAAGGCTTTCTTCTCCTGATAAGATGAGCCTGACAAGGTATTCAAGATCATATCGGGATAGCAACTTTATTCTCCGCAGGAAATCCTGAGCATCTTTTGCATAGTGGTTTGCCAGAGGGGGAAGTATAGAACGGTAGGCCATTCCTGAGCCTGAACAAAGATATCCCTCACACTCTGGGGCAACGGTTTTCAGAATGCCGATATCCGTTTCTGAGAGTAGTCTTGCCATGATGATCACCAATGATAAAGATATACGGAATGTGTTTCACAGATTTCACAGAAATATATGCACGAGGATGGTATTTCAGATACAATAGATGTGTACAACTGGGTTTTCAGACATGATAAACATATACAGACTAAACACATAAAGACGGTATTTCATAGCTTTTCTCTGTATAAGAATGATTCTGTTTTTATGATATTTAATGATAAGGCTGCATACTCACCTTACAGGATGCATTCGGACGATCTGAAAAGTAAATATAGAAGTATACAAGTCCGGAATAAACAATTCTGAATTTAAGCCTTTTTTCAAGAAGAATGAAGAGTAAAGTATGAGGATTGCCGAAGGATTTAATATTGTTCGGATTACCTCTCATTTTAACAGTATAGTCTTGCTTTACAACCAGAATTTCACTTTATACCTCCTACATCACTTTATACTTCACATTTCACTTTATGCTTCATCATAACTCAAGTTTCATGAGATCTTCGGCAAGAATCACCTCTCCTTCAAAATACCCTTTCAGGTAGTGCACTGCTTCTCTTTCATGCCCCCGCATTTCCGGATAGAAATGTGTAAGGCAAATGCTTCCAATTTCTTTATTGTATTCTTCAAGGATGTCGGCAAGTGAGCTTGGAGTAGTATGGTTTGTGACTTTCATGCCCAAGGGAAACGAGCACTCGTGGATCAGGAGATCGGCTTCGGCTGCAAGGTCCATTACATTCCGAGAGGGCTCGGTGTCTGCGGAGTAAACGAATTCCCCATCCTCTCCAGTTACGCGGTAAGCCAGCGTTGGAACGCTATGCGTGGCTGCTGTGCAGCTAATCTCACAGTCGAATCCCTCGGGAGTAAATTCTTTTCCGGGGACGAGCTCAATAACATCTACATCCACTTCTTCCTGAAGATATTCGTAAGCGTCAATTACTTTTGAAAACCATTCTTCGATCCCTTTAGGCCCGTAAATCCTCATACTTGTGTTTCCGCGGAGCCAGTTTGCCTTAATGAGAGGGTGCAGGTCAGCTACATGGTCAAGGTGAAGATGCGAAAGCAATACCGTGTCCACTTCGGTGTGGGAAACCCCGGCCTCAGGAAACCTATTCAATACGCCGCTTCCACAATCAATAAGCAATGGCTTTTCTTCCAGCCTTACAAGCATTCCGGACTGTACCCTATTCTTCTGCGGGATAGCAACTCCAGTGCCAAGAAATGTTATTTCCATGAGCTAAAGAATAAACTTTAAATAATTTAACTTTATTTAGAGCATGTCCGTACAACGAATCTTTGCGGCTCAAAAAAAACCTGCTTTTTTTAAAGCGCGAGGGTTGCCCAGCCAGGTCAAAGGCGACGGACTTAAGATCTAACATGCAGGACTAAATAAAAGCAGGAAGTAAATCCAACCAAAAGAATAAAAAGCAAAGAAATGTAAGAACAGGCAAAAATAAAAATATATTCATCATTGTGCGAGGGTTGCCCAGCCAGGTCAAAGGCGTCGGACTTAAGATCCGATTTCGAAGGAATTCGTGGGTTCGAATCCCACCCCTCGCACTAGCTTTTTACATAGAATTTTTGATTTTTACTTTTTACTTTCTTTTATACAGGAGTACTGTAAACAGACTGGCTATTCCGTAATATATACTAAAGCTTGGTGTACTCGGAATATTTAATTCTTTATTTCCTTTATCGTTTTCAGGTGATGTAATCCGTGTTTCGAGATTACATAAATAGATGTCTGTATTGTTAGTACTATAGCCGTAGTTGGTATCGAAGCCCCAAACAACTATGTCACCATACACATCCGGTGTTGTGTACGTTCCCGGTGGATAATTATATAGTAGAGTGCTTTTTCCTGAAGTGATGCTATACACATAAACGCCAGCTGAGCCTTCGGGGTCAGTACTAATTTTATTATATGCAATTTTATCACCTTGTATCGCGATATGTGTTCCTGTACTTGCACCGTACTGATTGCCATTTGCATCAACGTCAGCTTCATGTGTCACATCTATTGTTTTCCCTGTCGATGTGTCATACATCGCAATGTATCCCATAAGATTATACCAGTCTGCCCAAATAATCTTCATACCCCAGATGTGTGGGTCTTCTGGATCTCCAGATGAATTGACAGTTATTTTTTTCTTTGTATTGATGTCATACATTCTAATATTCATATCCACTTCTGGATCTTCTGAATCAGAGTGGTACACCACTTTGGTATCATAAATATCAGGGCGGCTGCCGTCACCTATTTTAGTCTGTGTGGAAGTTGATATGTCGCGTATATATACATTGGAATCATGATTTGATTCATTGTATTTTGCACTCCACACAATTCTGTTGCCGTAAATGGCAGGAACACTGCGGTTGTCTATATCTTTTGTAATATAAGACCGAGCACCTGAAGGTATGTCATAAACCGTAAGTCTTGGCACTCCACTGCTTTCATCATGCCAAACTAATTTGTTATCGTAAATAGCTGGATGAGATGCTGCAGAAGAGCTAACTGTAGTGTCTGTTTTCGAGGTCAAATCATAAACATGAATAACACCGCTGTCTGTCCACACCACCCTGTTACCAGAAACAGCAGGATCAGATCCATTACCAATTCTCGTCACCTGTTCCGCTGACGCCACGGATAAAATCAAAATAAAAAACAAAAAAATTAAAGTTGCTGAAGCTAAAGCTATTGAATACAACTTTTGCTTATTTTTCATTTATTCTCAAGACTCCCCTATGATTTTTATTCTGTTGATACTGTATATACTC
>DATMYS010000544.1:0-3533 GCA_035560835.1 Methanosarcina sp. | reverse complement strand
CACTTTATTCTTGTCAAAATGTTCGAGCGTTTCAATCACTTTCTCATAGTCCACTTTCGTATTATAACAACCATCGTTCAACAGAGGAACGCCATAAGTCACAACTTTTTTCCCATTTAAAGCGCACATTCCTTTGTTTATCTCGTAATCACATGCTATTCCAAGTAGACCATCTGCAGGCTTATATTTGAGGATATTGATGAGGGCCGAAGAACCAGTGAAAATATATAAGTCGTATCCATATTTTTTGGCATCTTTTCTCAATTGAGTTACAATACATTTCCCGCAGTCTCGACATTGAATTCCTAAAATTGTTGACGAGGCAGGACAATCGAGTGCACGCACACAATGCGGAACAACAATTACCCGATTTTTGGTTTTTGAGAAATCTGATGCGTGAGCTATGTTTTTTAAAGATACTATCCATTTATCCAAAATTCGTGGATCTGAGAACTTACAGAAGAAATATTTTATAGGTAAATAAAAAAAATCAAGCACATTTGAAAAAAAACCTGCAAGCCATACATTTCTTTTCAGGCTGATTCGACTCACCAAGAGAGCAGATATCGAGATCAAAACCGAAAAAATTATGGTAAAAAACAGAGCTTTTCCTATAAAACTATACATCGCACATCTCCATTTTTCGGATAATTTCTTCCACGTCAGCTTTGGTATTGAAACAACCATCCCGAAGGAGAAGAACCCCCTGCACAGGGATAAAAGATACTTCTTGCATATCTTCTGCAAGCTCATTGTAACAGGCCACACCCAGGCAAGATTGAGGCCTATACTCCTTGAAGATCTTTTTGACAAAGCTGCTTCCAGGGATTACAAAAACCTTGAAATTGTACCTATCTGCAGCCTCATATATCTTTGAAATGTCACATTTCCCGCAACGCTTGCATTCGTAACCGTGAATAGGGTCACACCTTGCCCTGCATTCCGGGTGCCTCATACATTGAGGCAGGAACACAACCCTGTTCTCTTTTGTGTGAACAAAGCGATCAAACATTAAGGCGTTTCTTAAATCGATAAGAATATCATCTACAAGATTTTCCCGGATTCTAAAAAATCTACACAATAATTTAGAAGGAGAATAAAAAAAATAAAGCGTAAACAGCACGAATCCCGGAAAAATAATCCTGCGTTTTTTAAAGGAATATGCCCCTATGAGCAGGGCGATCCCGGTTCCTACAAGAGCAAAAAAAACCAGATATATAAATATTTTTCCTAGGAATTCGTAAGGGATATACATGTTCAAGGGGAAGTAAGTATCGATATTTAAGTTTTGCTATATAATAATAAAAAAGAGTTAAAGAAAAGAGAAATAGAAAGCTGGAAATCCAGCCTTCATCTTCAAGCTTACGTAGTGCTCAGGCCCAGAGCCTCTGCAACCAGCTCGATGACGTCTTCTACAACAATGTCAGCTTTGAGAGAATCACGGCCATCTGAGAGGTTCCTCTTACAGAAGGGGCACGCACTGGAGAGTATATCTGCATTGGTTTCAAGGGCGTCCTTAACTCTGGCTTCTCCAATTGCCACAGCAAGATCCCCCATTCCTGCCTTTACACCACCGCCAGCTCCACAGCAGCGCTGCATTTCTTTTATCCTATCCATTTCAACGAACTTAATGCCCGGAATATGGGTAAGCACATACCTGGGAGCATTAAAAACACCAACGTGGCGGCCAAGGTGGCAGGGATCATGGTAGGTAACCGTCTTGTTGATAGGCTTCTCCCATTTGATTTTGTCCTCTTTTATCAGGTCTGCAAGGAACTGGGTAATGTGAATAACCTCAAAAGGCAGTTCTTTGCCTAGAAGCCTGGGCCAGTCGACCTTTGCAGCACGGAAGCAGCCTGCACATGCAAAGAGAACCTTTTTAGCGCCTTTTTTCTGAAGGGCTTCGACGTTATGTCTTGCAGCTTCGTGGGATACCTGCTGGTAACCTATCTGACCTGTCCTGACAGGGTTTGAGCCACAACACCACTCTTCTTCCCCAAGCATGGCAAATTTAATGCCTAGCTTGTTAAGTACACGCGAGGTTGCAAAGGCCAGAGAAAGTTGCTTGTATCCGGCAGTACAGCCAGTGAAATAGACGATATCTGATTTGTCTGCGATTTTCACATCTGCAGGAACCCAGGCAAGCCTGTCCTTCTGGTCAAGCATATATGCGTTGTGGTACTCCTTTATTATTTTAGTGGTTGAAGCTAGCTTTCCATAAGGTCCGATTCCTTTCTTGACAAGGTTTGTCCTCAGAGCTTCCCAGAGTTCCACGGTGTTAATACCTGCTTCACAAACGGTTCCACAGACACCGCATGTAGTACAACCGTATACATCGTCTTTGAATTCTTCAAGTTCTGACTGAGGGATTTCCTGCGGGCCGAAGAGTTTTGCTTTAAACCCATAGGACTTGTTCATGAACTGCTTCCAGCGCAGGATTTTATCCCTGGGGGCTAACCCTGGTTTCCCGCCGGAAGCGGCATAAGTCGGACACCATTTTACACACTCACCACAGCGAACGCAGGAGTCAAGCTCCATGAGCTGGACTGCGGTAAGATTCTTTGTATCGATTGAGGGGGTACGTTTTGCCATCTTTTTATTCGCCTCCTTTATTTGCAAGAAGTGCAAGCGGTATGGCGATTACATGGATATATTTACTGTATGGAATAAATGCGATACAGAAGAACAGGGACAATATGGAATGGAAGAGAGCTGCCGGTGGTGCTGCTGAGGGGTCAAGCCCAAAACTCCAGATAATTCCTGTTCGTATTCCATCGGCGAGGAAACCGGAAATTGTAACTATGAAAATTACTCCAATTAAAACCCAATCATACTTAATGGAAGCTTCCCTGACTTCAGAGACAAACAGTCTTCTTACTAATGCTATAAGAATTCCAATAAGCAGGATATACCCGAAAATATAGTTTGGGATGGAGAGCATATCTCTAAACGCCTCTGTGGTGAAAGGGAGTTCAATTCCGACCTTTTCGATCATCTCGACTGCAAACATCAACCCTGACAAGGCAAAGAGGGTCATCCAGCCTCCAAAAATAAATAAGTGCATGATCCAGCGGAAAGGACTTCTCTTAAGAATTCTCCTCTGGAAGATAATATCAAGAATGAGAATTTCTAAGATAGGCGTTCCATGTCCATGATGAGATTTTGCTGTTACCTGTTTCCACCAAGTTTTTAAGAATGTGATTGCACTTCCTTTCTTTCCTTCCTGAGGCTCAAGGTTATAACCCGTAACTCCTGTTCCCCATTTCTGTAGGTTAATCATCAGGCCATATAAGAAAATCACAATGGCTAGTGTAGCCATTATCATTACCTGGACAAACGTCATTCGTAGTGCATCCGAGAGCCCAGAGAAATATAACATTTCACTACTAATAGTTTATTCCTCCTATGTATAGATCAAAAACTGGGAATTAATATTGTTTTTATAATTGTCATGTTACAGGACATCAATGATAGTAAAGACAGAATGATAACCGTAGGGACTGTATACATAAGGTTTGTATAGTCTGTTAGTC
>DATMYS010000543.1:0-7149 GCA_035560835.1 Methanosarcina sp. | reverse complement strand
ATTCCCTATAGTGTGAATGGTTAAAATTATACTTAAAAAATTGAAACCTAGCCATAGAAGATATGCTGAATTCAAACGTTTTTCTGGTTTCAAGAATTTTCACAGAAATCTTAATTGCAAAAATTGAAGTTCAGGACTAATCCATACTTCATTCTTACAGATAAAATATGTAAAGGATGAATTTTATGACCGGTACAAAAGTGCTTCTCATGATGGGATGTCCCGAGGTCCCAATTCAAACCAGTATTGCCCTGTATCTATCCCATAAGCTGACTAAGTTAGGATTCGATGTAACCGTTGCCGGGACAACAGCTGCAAGCAAACTTTTGAAAGTGTCTGATTCAGACGGATATTATGTAAAAAAACTGGTAGATCTCGATAAAACCATGGCGGATATCATTGAAAAAAGAACGGATTTCGACATATGCTTTGCGTTTATGCATAACGATGCCGGAATGACTTATGCAGCGACAATGAGTTCCATTTCTCAGGCCAGGATGTACTCTATAGTCTTTGGCAGGAACGCCGAGGCTCTGGCTGAAACCATAGAGTTCGATTGTGAAAAGATCGTTTCACAGGATGCCCACAACCCCATTCGTCTCAAGAACAAACTGGATAAGGTGATGGAGGAGATGGTCAAATGAGCTGTATTGAGCATATGAAGTATACGATCCTCATGCAAAAGATAAGCTTCAAGGAGGCCAGGGAGTATATTGAGAAAAATTCGGATGAGATTTACTATGTATCTCCTGGATACAAAATCTTCAATGATTATTATATAATAGGAATACCGCCAATTGCGGTGGGGGCAAAGGGAAATGCTCTCATTTTTCCCTATACGAAGCCCTGCTATGGAAGCTTTGTCCTGAGCATAGACAATGAAGACAGTATAAAAGAGATTAATCGACTCAGGGAGACGGAAAAAGGAAAGGCAACGACTTCAGTGAAGAAAGGCAAATCTCCTGAAAGTTCCAAGGCACCTTTAACCAGCTATGAGGATATATGGAAAAAATAAAATCTGAAAAGTTGGCATGACAGGATTAAAGAGAAAATCTCAACACCGAGGAAAAAGACCTCAACACTGAGGAAGAGAAGACCTTAACACCAAAGAGAATAAGATCTAAACGTAGAGGAAGAAAAATTTTACTCTTCCTCTAAATTGATTTTCAAAATTAAATCAAGTACAGACTTTTTTATAGAGTCCTATGTACATTTCACTCTATTATCAGGTCTTTGACTCTGATGCCGCTTTCTACGATTCTCCCTACGATTTTTCCACCGGTAATTTCTGCAGCTTTTGCAGCGTCCTTTTCCGGCAAGATAACAAGAAAGCCCATGCCCATATTGAAGGTTCTGTACATTTCAAGATCCTCGACTTCCCCTTCTTTCTGCAAGAATTTGAAAATTTTCTGGGGCTCAAGGGGATCGTAAAAATCAAAACCTAGTTTTGTCACTCTTCTCAGTTTCAAAAGTCCGCTGCCTGTTATGTGGGCAAGCCCGTGAACCTCACACGTTTTTAGGACATCGAGAATCTCAATATAAATTCTTGTTGGAGTCAGGAGCTCGTCTCCTATGGTCTTTGAACTGTCATAGGGACAGGGATCATGGTAGGAATATCCTGATTCCTCAATGATTTTCCTCACAAGGGTATAGCCGTTGCTGTGAATGCCTGTACTTGGGACACCTACAATCACGTCATCTACCCTTACTTTCTCTCCCTCAACAATCTGATCTTTCCTGAGAATTCCAAGGCATGTACCTGCAAGGTCAAAACCTTTAATTATCTCTGGCAGGGTTGCAGTTTCTCCACCAACGATGGACATCCTGGATATTTCCGCTCCCTTTACCAATCCTTCTCCGATCTGGGCGGCAAAGCCTTCTTCGTGCTTTTCCAGGGCAAGATAATCTACAAAGGCTACAGGTTCGGCTCCTATGGCCAGAAGGTCATTTACATTCATTGCGATACAGTCTATCCCTACTGTGTTCCACCGCTGCATTTCGTTTGCAATAAGAACTTTTGAGCCTACCCCATCCGTTGTCAGGGCAAGGGCATATTCTCCAAAGTCCAGAAGCCCTGCATAGTGCCCTATTCTTGTGAGGGGAGCCCCTATACCTTTTCGAACATAGCTGAGTTTTTCGATAAGGGTTTTGACGGTTTTTTCTTCCTTTGCAATATCTACGCCTGAATCTGCGTATGTTAAATGCTTTTCGCTCATCCTTTGCCCTTCCCTGCCTGCTTTATAGCTGTTTTTCAATTCCGTTTCCGTTATATAGTTCGAATTCATCATGCAGGGTCTTAACTGCAGCAAATGCATCATCTTCCCGCACTACGAAAGAGATATTGTACTGGGAAGATCCCTGGCTGATCATAATAATATTAATCATCGAGTTCCCAAGCGCCCCGAAGACCCGTTTTGCCACACCTGGAGTTCCTGCCATACCTGCGCCCACAACTGCAACTACGCAGACATTTTTGTCTGAAGTGATCTCTTTTACGATTTCACGGTCGAACTCTTCATTCAGGGCTTTTAATGCGGTTTCCACATGTGCCTCACTGATCACGAAAGAGATATTGGATTCGGACGAACCCTGGCTGATCATAACAACATTAACGCCTGCCTTCGCAAGCACCGTAAAGAGCTTTGCTACAGTCCCGACTGCTCCTACCATCTCCGCGCCTGCAATGTTGATGAGAGCGACGTTTTTGATCAGGCTTACGGCTTTTACAACATTCTTGCACTGGAACTTTTCCGCAACTACGAGTGTGCCAGGTAACTCAGGCTCAAAAGTATTCTTGACACGCACAGGAATGTGTTCTCGCATAGCAGGCTCAATAGTGCGCGGATGCAGTACATTTGCTCCGAAGTAAGAGAGTTCCATGGCTTCAGCATAAGAGATTTGCGGGATAGTTTTTGCCTCTGGCACTATTCTCGGGTCGGTAGTCATGATACCGTTTACTTCTTTCCAGAGCCAGATCTCATTGGCTTTCAAAGCTGCACCCAGGATAGAAGCTGTGAAGTCAGAACCGCTCCTTCCCAGAGTGGTAATAATTCCCTCCTCATTTTCTCCGATAAATCCCGTGACTACAAGAATCTGTGACTCTAGTCTGCATCCAAGCCTCTTTTTTACAAATTCGTAAGTTTTCTCCAGAGGCCTGGCATTTCCGTAATCCGATGATGTTATAATCCCTGCTTCTCCACCTGTGAATTCGGTTGATCCAATTCCAAGGGAACGGATAGATCCTGACACAATCGGAGCAGCCAGACGCTCTCCATAAGAGCAAATGTAGTCAATTGACCTTGGAGTAAGCTCACCAAGATAGCAGATTCCGATCAGGGCTTTTTCAAGCTCGTCAATGCGGAGGTCAAGAGTCTGGATAACTTCTTTCGCAACTGTGGGATCATCAATGGCATTCTTTACGGCCTCGTGGTGTTTGTTTGTTATTTCTGTTTTAAACTCCTTCACAAGGGCGACTTTGCCTTTTGTTGAGGCAAAGAATGCATTTTCCAGAAGCCCATCGGTTACTCCACTGAGTGCTGAGGTTACTACCACGATCTGGTTGCCTTCTTCATGGTACCTCCTCAGAAGCTGGGCAACATGACGGATTTTTTTTCCGTCCCCAACGGAAGTTCCTCCAAATTTCATTACAATTTTCATGATCGGATCACGTTTTGTCATTAACTGATTATTCTCACACCATTTACTTAAACTGTATATTATAATTTTAGTTATCCTCACTGATTATTCGGATTGGAATGAATAATTTTCCGGGATTCCTGCAAATTTGAAGATTGCTTTCGATAACATGGTTTTTTTATAGAGAAAGCTATATATCGGCTCTTTTGCCACTTAACGTATTTTATGCTGAGAGCCTGTTCTGTATAGGATATGGATACTATATTATAACGTTTGTGTAAAATGGATTAGAAATTAAAATCTCCGGATCAGTAGAAAAACCTGCTGGTAAATGCCCGATAAGTTCAGTAATCGGGATCTGGTAGAAAATAATATATTTTATTCCAGAGATGAAAGACTAAGATAGTTGGAGAGATGAAGCAATGAAATACGCTGTACTTATAGGAGACGGAATGGCTGATTACCCAATAAAGGAACTGGGTGGAAAGACCATTCTCCAGGCAGCCCGAGTCCCTGCTATGGACTATATCGCAGCCCACGGAAAAACAGGGCTTGCAAAAACGATACCTGATGGACTTCCCGCTGGAAGTGATGTCGCAAATATGTCTATTCTCGGGTACGATCCGGCCTCTTATTACTCTGGTAGGGCTCCTCTGGAAGCTGCCAGTATGGGTGTAGCTCTTGCATCCGATGATGTGGCTTTCAGATGCAATCTTGTGACTATTGAGCAAGGGAGAATAAAAGATTACAGCGCAGGGCATATCAGCAGTGAAGAAGCTAAGATTCTTATCGAAACCCTTGATACGGAACTCGGTACCGAAGAACTGAGCTTTTATCCGGGAATCAGCTATAGACACCTCTTGGTTTCCAGAAACAATCTGGGAGCTGAAACGGAGTGCATTCCTCCACATGATATTACCGGACAGAAAATTGAGGGATATCTGCCCGGAGGAAAAGAGGGAGATTTCTTTTCCGATCTAATCAAAAAATCTATGACCGTTCTTGAACTTCATCCAGTTAATCTGAAAAGGGTTGAAGAAGGTAAGAACCCTGCAAACTCAATCTGGGTCTGGGGCCAGGGGTCTGCTCCGAAGTTTACGCCTTTTCGGGAATTGTACGAAAAAACTGGAGTAGTTATTTCGGCAGTCGACCTTCTGAAAGGCATTGGAATTTATGCAGGCCTGGATGTAATTGAAGTCCCGGGAGCAACCGGTTACCTGGATACCAATTATGAAGGAAAAGTCAGTGCTGCAATCGAGGCCCTGAAAACCAGGGACCTTGTTTTTGTCCATGTGGAAGCTCCAGATGAAGCCGGGCACGAGGGGAGTATTGATAAAAAGTTAAAAGCTGTCGAAGATTTTGATAGTCGAATCGTAGCTCCTATTCTTAAGCATGCCAAAGCTTCAGACGAACCCTTTACAATTCTTGTACTGCCTGATCATCCAACTCCGATTTCCCTAAAAACCCACACTCCAGATCCTATTCCTTTCGTAGTCTACAGGACTGACAAAACGGATTCCGATGGAGCAGAGACTTTCGATGAGGAATCGGCTAAAAAAGGTTCTCTTGGCCTTGTAAAAGCTTCGGATCTTATAGGAATACTTGTGAAGGCTAAATAATTGCTTTCTCTTGCTTTCCATTCGATGCTCCTACTTGTTCAGCATCCTTAATTTCCAGAAAATCCTCTGCTCTCGATTTTCGGAAATTTTTCTTTTATCATTCTGGCTCTTTTTTGTACTAAGTTTTTGTGAAATTGCTCAGGAAAACGTATATATCCTTTCTCAATATATTCAGAATAGCACATAAAATCTGTGTTATCATTTTAACTTAGGGGGTATTTTGTATGAGATGGCCTATGAGAAAATCATTTTCAGGACCTGCACGCTGGGATCCTTTTGAAGAAATAAGAAGGACACAAGAGCGCCTCAACCAGTTGTTTGAAGACTTTATGCCAATGGAAGAATGGGGGGGCGGAAAGGTCTACACTCCTGCTATTGACATCAAGGAAGAAGACGACAAGCTTGTAGTCACTACCGACCTGCCTGGCATTAATAAAGAGGATGTTCAAATTAATCTTAAAGAAGATATGCTTGAGATCAGTGCAAAGACAGGGACGGAAAAAGAGACCGAAGAAGAAGGATACCTGCGTCGGGAGAGAGCATATACTCAATTTTACAGGACGGTCCGCTTGCCTGCGAGCGTTAAGGAAGAGGGAAGCACTGCAAAAATGGAAAATGGTGTTCTGACAATAACGCTGCCGAAAATGCAACTGGAAGAGCCGTCAAAGAAAATAGATATCGAGTAAGCTTTTCGGAGCGGAAAGGTAATCGTGAATTCAAGGTCAGACTGCGAAAGAAAACCGCAGCCTGTCTTTTTTGAATCTGTTTCTGCCAATTTCCGATTCAGTACAAAGAGATTTTCAGTCTGATTCTCAATCTATCTGATTCTCAACTTTCATGATCTCATGCTGTTATTTGTCCCTGACATGTCCTTATCATAGTACTCGGAATCAGAACATGGCTCCACATGAATCGAAAAGTGGCCATTACTGCCGCAGATTTCTTTTAGCCTGTTTTCGATCTCCGTTGAAATTTCATGTGCATCCACGATATTTAAATCTCGGTCAACCTCAATATGGACATCTGCAGCCATGACGTTTCCTATTTTTCGGGTTTTTAGCTCATGGAAGCCTAAAACACCTTCAGTGGAATCCAGGACTCGTTCAATATTTCTGTAAGTTTCCGAATCAAGCGAAGCCTCCAGCAGTTCATTGAGGTTCGTGTAAGAGATATCAAACGCCACTTTAAAGATAAGGAAACTTATTACAATTGCAGTTAACGGGTCAAGTACTACCCAGTGACCTCCGAGAAAGATCGCGCCTCCTATCCCCACCATCGTTCCTAAAGAGGAAAGAGCATCCGAACGGTGATCCCAGGCGTTAGCAATCACTGCATCACTCTTAATTTCTCGGCCACACACTATAGTATAACGGTACAGCCATTCTTTTGACACGATTGAAATGACCGCTACAATAAGAGTAATTTTGCTTGGTTCTGGAAGCCCTTCCCCATTATAATAAGTAATAATCTTCTGAAGGCCACCCCAAAAAATTCCAATAGCAGCTGCAACAAGTACAAGCCCTGTAAACGCTGCAGCTAAGGTTTCAATTTTTCCGTGTCCGTAATTATGTGTACTGTCTCTTGGTTTTTTTGCAACTCTTAAACCCACAATCACCGCGATATCGGTTATTAAATCAGACAGTGAATGAGCAGCATCAGCAACCATCGCCGTACTAGTTCCCAGGATCCCAGCCGCAAACTTAAAACCTGTCAATAAAAAGTTTAAAATCATCGAGACTTTTGTTACATGAGTCGCTCGGGAGTACCGCGTGTCTTCGTTTTCCTCATAATTGAAAGGAGTCCCTTTTTTTGTGTCTCCAGTACCTTCCATAATTTCTCATATTATCTTGATTATGTGAATAGATTTGAGATATTATATTGATAATTATTATAC
>DATMYS010000542.1:0-4735 GCA_035560835.1 Methanosarcina sp. | reverse complement strand
GTAATCTTATCGGGAAAATATTTCTGATGGATCAATTGAAGAAACGAAATAAGAATAAAAACAAAAAAGGGCAAAAAATTTCAGAGGTAAATAAAATGCAAAATCTAAGTAAGTTTAATGATTGGTCTCAAGTCAACAGCGGCTACTTTGCAAAGAGAAGCGCTCAAAGCTACATAGCAGGCCTACAGGGAACTGTGGGTGCTGCCGGTGCTTGTGGTTCTTCATGTGGTGCAGGTGACGATAAGAAACTGGTACCTAAACCTAGTGCTTGTGGCTCCTCATGTGGTGCAGGTGGTAATTAAATAATCACAATAGTATCTCTGGCTCCGAACACGATGTATGGAGCCGGAGGCTATCTTCTTTTGTAGATTGATTATACCCAAATGCAAATCAATGATAAAAATCAAATGGAAAAAATAAATATGGAACAATATTTTGCTTTTCAATTACATATTACTGACAGTTGCGATCAGCGTTGCCAGCACTGCTATATTTTTTCAGAGAATAATAATGCTCTAGTAAAAGAACTGACCTATGAGCAGATCGAGGGCATAGTTGATAACTGCATTGAGATGTGTCAAAAATTATATCGCGCTCCATACTTTTACATTACAGGCGGCGACCCGATTTTACATAAAGACTTCTGGAAAGTACTTGGACTGCTGAAATCGAGAAATATACCGTTTAGCATTTTAGGAAATCCATTTCATCTGAATGATGAGGTTTGCAATAAACTGAAATATTTCGGTTGTGAGAGATACCAGCTCTCCATTGACGGTCTTCGGGAAACGCACGATGCTATTCGCAAACCCGGTTCCTTCGATACTACTATTGAAAAGATACATTGCATCCATGATGCTGACATCCGTTGTATCATCATGACAACAGTTTCTAATACTAATATTAGGGAGATTCCTGGTATCATTGACCTTGTAGTGGAGAACCATGTTGACGTTTTTGCTTTTGCTCGCTATTGCCCTACCAGTTTTGAGAAAAGCACACACATCACGCCGCTGGAATATAAGGCACTGTTGGGAGTATGTTGGGAGAAATTTGAGGAATACAAAGACAGTGACACTACATTCAATCTGAAAGATCATCTTTGGACGCTGTTCCTCTATGAAAAGGGGCTCTTTACCATTCCTGAAGTACTGGACGACGATATGATCTATGATGGGTGTAACTGTGGCAACTGTCATCTAACTGTCCTGCCAAACGGAGACATATACGCTTGCCGTAGATTGGAAAGCAAAGTTGGCAACGTTTTCAAAGACCGTTTATATGATGTATTTCTTGGCGGGGAGATGGACAGATATCGAGAACACAAAAATTTTGAAAAATGCTCAAAGTGCGAACTGCTTCGCTTCTGCCGCGGCTGCCCTGCAGTGGCCTATGGTTACACTCACAACTATTACGCAACAGACCCGCAGTGCTGGAAAGATGTAATATGATGAAAGCTGTTGTTCTCACAAAAACTTGCAAAGCCGAAGACTTGCATATCAGTAAAGTCCCCATTCCTTCGGTTAAACCGGGATGGGTACTTGTCAAAGTAAAAGCATTTGGTGTCAACCGTTCTGAACTATTCCTGCGTAGTTATGAAGCCAATGCACCTTATATCAAGTTGCCAAGAATACCGGGCATTGAATGTGTAGGTGAAATTGCTGATGCTTCTGACAGTAGCTTTAGAAAGGGACAGCGCGTGATTGCACTGATGGGCGGAATGGGACGCAGTTTTGATGGTGGGTACGCCGAATATGCATTATTGCCGATCAGTCAAGTATTCAAGGTGGATACGGATTTAAGCTGGACCGAGCTTGCCACTGTTCCCGAAACATACTTTACTGCCTATGGCTCGTTATTTGATTGTCTGCAACTCGTCCACACCGATACTCTGCTGATTCGCGGAGCCACCAGCGCGCTTGGTCTCGCCGCCATGCAGCTTGCTAAAAGCATTGGCTGTACGGTTTTTGCATCTACAAGGAATAAAGGAAAATTTGATTTTCTGAAAACCTTCGATGCTGATGGTCTGCTGTTGGATGACGGCACAATGGCACAGCAATTCCGCACCGTCTACCCGAACGGAGTTACAAAAGTCCTTGAACTGGTTGGCCCAGCAACACTGGAAGAATCAATGACCTTTCTTGCCTATCACGGTATTGTCTGCTTGACAGGCATTTTGGGAAACAAGGGGGTACTGGAAAACTTCGATCCAATCAAAGGTATTCCTAATGGAGTTTACTTGTCTTCCTTTTACAGTAACTATCCGACACAAGAAATTATGGATAGGATATTTGCACACATCAAGCAACATCACCTGAAACCAATCATTGGCAAGGTTTTTCCCTTTGAAAAAATTGCAGATGCCCATCTGCTGATGGAGCAAAACGCAGCAAATGGAAAAGTTGTTGTTGTCATTGAAGAATGACCGAGGTTAACATAATGAATTTTATAGATTTAGGAATAGTTAAAGAATAACTTCATGTTTTTTACTTTTGGAATTGCTTTATAATTCCATTTTCCTAAAATGTTTACGGTTTTCTATAAATCGGACCCACGACCCTGATTTTTTCATGAAGGAAATACAGATGGACACGATAAACACTAATTAAAAATATCTGTGTTCATCTGTGTTTATTCATGGTTTATTGGGGATATATGGAATCGATGCACTAAATATGAGATATCTTTCAAAGAAATCGTTTAAAGGCCAGAAAAGACTTTTTTACTTTTTCCGTTATCTATAACTTATATTCAATGGATTTAAATAATATTAAAGCTTTATTTATTAAATGGGGGGAGTAAAAGGCAATTCTCGAGATGGCAGATTAAAGGAATAATTTTACGTAACAGCGGAAAGGTTACTTTTACAAAATGATAGCTGAAAAGCGTTTAAGAATTGTTTGCAAATTTAAATATTTACATTATATTCCTTTTATAGTCCGAGATCTCGTCTTAAAAAGCTTTGAGCTTGATTTTGGTTAATGTTTATTCGATAAAGTACTGGATTCAGGTTTTACGCAAAAACAAGATATTTCCAGCCATTTCGGACTTGTCAGGGGTAGCTACTCAAGTTAGGATGGGAGCATGAGATTAACAAAATCTATTTGCCCGGAATGCAAAAGAATAATTGAAGCTTCGATCTTCGAGGAAAATGGGAAAATAGTAATGGGAAAAGAATGTCCTGATCATGGGAATTTCAGGGACGTCTATTGGTCAGATGCTGAACTCTACAGAAAGTTCGAAAGGTACTCATATACAGGAACAGGGATTTCAAACTTCCAGAGCTCTAGTTCCTTGAATTGCCCTTTTGGTTGCGGGATCTGTCAAGATCATGAATCAGGGACTTTGCTTGCAAACATAGATGTCACTAATAGATGCAACCTTAGATGCCCTATCTGTTTTGCAAACGCAAGAGTAAAGGACGTCGTTTTCGAACCAAGCTTCGAAGAAATCCGGAAAATGATGGAAACACTTAGAAATGAGAAACCTATTCCTTGCTCAGCTATTCAGTTTTCAGGCGGAGAGCCGACAGTAAGGGACGACCTTCCAGAGATAATTGAAATGGCTCAAGAGCTGGGTTTTGCACATATCCAGGTAGCAAGTAATGGAGTTCGCCTTGCGAATAGCCCTGAATACTGCAAAAAGTTAAAAGATGCTACATTGCGTTCTATTTATCTCGCTTTTGATGGGGTCACTCCAGATCCTTATATCGAAACCAGGGGTTTTAATGCCCTGCCTTTGAAGAAAAAGGCTATTGAAAATTGCAGGATCTGCGGGCCTGAAAGTATTGTGCTTGTGCCTACTCTTGCAAAAGGTATAAATGACTCCCAGATAGGGGGGATCATCCGTTATGCAGCCGAAAATCTTGACATTGTAAAGGGAGTAAATTTCCAGCCTATTGCATTTACAGGAAGAATAGATCAGTCTCAGAGAGAACAAAAGAGAATCACCATACCCGACGTCATAAAGCTTGCAGAAGAACAGACTAACGGAGAGATTCCACGTAATGCCTGGTACCCGGTATCTTTTGTGGTTCCTATAAGCCGTTTCCTATCAGCTATGAGAAAAGTTCCTATTCCGGAGTTTACAGTTCACCCACACTGCGGTGCTGGAACCTACGTTTTCTTTGAAGAAGGACACTTTATCCCAATTACAAATTTTCTTGACGTGGAAGGTTTTGTTGAATTCTTAACGGAAATAACCCCAGGGATGAATGGAAAAGTTAGCAGAGTTCTAACCCTTGGAAAGGTTATCCGGCAAGTACCGAGGTACATTGATGAAACGAAGGGACCCAAATCCGTAAATGTAGTCAGTATGATCCTCGATGTCCTTAAAAAAGGTGACATGGAAAATACATCACGTTTTCACAGAAATACACTATTTCTCGGAACAATGCATTTTCAGGATCTGTATAACATAGATCTCGAAAGGATTAAAAAATGCGGGGTGCATTATGCTGCACCAGACGGTAGAATTATTCCTTTTTGCACATATAATATGTTTCATAGAGACTCCGTTGAATCAAAGTTCTCTGTGCCTTATATACAGGAGCATAAACCTGAACAAGAATAATAAATTTGGAAATATCAAAAAATTTAGTGACTTCCAGCAATAGAAGAATTGTTACTGAATTTGCCGAATAAAAAGACTGCTTCTTTTTTTACCCACATAAAGCTTGTCTCAAAGCTTAGAGCTTATTCAAAAAGTCAGTAAAAGCGTGTTTTAATCTTACAAT
>DATMYS010000541.1:0-8312 GCA_035560835.1 Methanosarcina sp. | reverse complement strand
GACAATATATTGAGGCGAAGATATAAAAATATATGAATGAAAGAACTCACAGGGGTTGAATAAAATAATTGGTATGAGTTGAAAATTGGCAGGAGGCAAAGATCGGTTCCAATAAAAAAGGAAAGAAATAATGTGCATGATATTAAATAATGAGCGAAAATTTATACAACGTTGAATATAATGTGGAAAATTTGAGTTTTGACTTAATTGAGAGACTAATAGCCTATCCGAAAAGCCAGTAATGCATATCGAAAAGTTGCAATAGGTCTAAATACCCGGGCATCCGTTCCGGTTTTGCATATTGCATATTGTAAAAGTTATAGCAGGTAACCACTTTTCGGATAGGCTCTAAGTATTCATCAATTTATTGAGAAGTATTTTCGCGCCAATTGCTAGGAGGCACTGTAATTTCAAACCTCGCACCTGTTCCCTCAGTTCCGGTTTCCTTAATCTCCATGCCTGTAATGGAAAGAATTCCTTTGACAAGGAAAAGCCCAAGTCCGGTATTTTTCCCGACAGATTTTTGAAAAATCAGCTCTTTCATAACAGGAGAAACTCCTATGCCATTGTCTTTTACTTCGATTACAAGATTGTCTGCTACCCTGCGGGAACTAACACTGATTTCAGTTACATGTACTCCATGTGCCCTTGCATTGTCAAACAGATTGTAAAAGGCTTTTTTAAGCAGTGGATCGGCATAGATCTCCACTCTGCTTTCATCGATAGAAAACTTCAAACTCTGGCCAGAGAAGGGAAAAGCTGCTTCTTTTGCTGTGTTACTTACGGAGTGCCAGATCGGAGAAACTATTCCAAGTTCCTGATAGTCTTTGGTGAAAACAATCTGGCTATGGATTGTTTCAATACCTTTATTGAGATTTTTCAGATATTTCCCTATTCGAGGATCATTCTTGACATTTTCGGGAAGAGTTTCGGAAATTAATTCAGTGTACCCGGAAAGTACATTTACCTGGTTGAGGATATCGTGTCTGGTAATATTGCTCATGAGGTTTATCTTCTTGTTAGCCTGTTTGAGTGCCTCTTGATATCGAGAAGTTTCAGTAGTGTCATGCATCATTATCAGCCTTCCCTCTTCATCATCTTTTGTCATAAGAAGGCTGACACTGAGAGTAAAAAATTTTGTTTCAAGCCCACTCTTCAAGAAAATCTCTTTATTGAAATTGCCTTCATGATCTTCACCCTGAGGCATTTGTACTTCATTTCCGAAAAGTTCATTTAAGTTCTTTCCGAGAACCTCCTTTTCTGTTTTCCCTGCCAGCTCAAGAGCAGCCTTATTGATATCTACTATGGAATCCGCAAGGTCTACTACGATATATCCGTCACTCATAGACTCGATTACATTTTCTCTTGCAATCGGAATAATGTTGAGGAACTCGTGCTGCATAATGCCCCAGAAGAGAATCAAGCCTGTAATTGTAAATGCAAAAGGAGTAGGGTCAAGGAATGCAAAAGGACCTATATCTGCGATATGCAGAATATTCCCCAGAACTGGAATACAGGCTGCCGTTAGAGCAACTGCTGCCTGAGCTCTGTAGGGCGCAGTTAGATGGACAAATTGATAAAAGAAGGAGAGAATTCCAAGAAAAATTAAAACATAAGAATAAATGCAAAATAACCAGAAAAAGGGCCCATGTATGAGCACAAGAAGAGGAAAGCCCCTTGAGATGTCCAGGTAATAACCTAAAAAATACATCCTGTGAAAGCTATTTGTAAGCATCAAAAGGATTATGAGCAAAGGAATTGTGAAAAATTCTTTTTGATGTTTTCTTACGAATTCCTTACATACTCCTGAATATTCAGATGCGAATAAAAACCATGCTACCGGAACAAAGGCCATCCCAATATACTCGAGACGGGCAAAGAGATATTTGAGCTCAATGTCCATGAATCCGACCTCAAAGGCATAATTCACGGACCAGAGAGACATGCTTAACATGATAAGTATGAAATATTTTGAGAAATACATCCTGCGGTACTTGAAAGCTTTGTAGGCCTTGATTGCAAGTAAAGTCGATATAACTCCTGAAAAGATTAATGCTCCCATATAGGGAAATGCAGCGGTGGAGATTTGCAGGCTGATAAAACTACCTTCCTTTATGAATCAGTATAAGGCGAATAGGGAGGGTTAGGAGAAAGAAGATAAAAAACATGAAATGTTCTAATAATTACACAAAGCTCAAATATATAAATTTATGTATTAAGTGAAAAAGTCAACCAAATTGTTCTTTTTCGGCTCAACCAAAGTTAAAATTCTCTCAGGGCGAACTATTTTAAAAATTTTTAACATTAAGAAGGGAATAACTCGCTCGACTCGCTGCCAGGACTCCACAGCATGGAGCCTCGAATTCACTCTCATTAAAGCAGCAAAAGTGTCTTTCATGGTCTCAACTATTCTACTGGAAAACTAATTTTTCTGCCCTGAGAGCACTTTAATTCCCTGATTTAGGGAGAGTCAAAATACATAAACTTCTTGATAAAAATCAAAATGTAAAATGATGAAAAATAAAAAAGGTAGAGAATTTGGACGAAAAATAAATCTGTCATTCTCTAAAATAGAAAATTGAAAAGGAATTCTCAGAATTCTTCCCCGTTCGTAGAGAAATTGAGAATTTCTGGAAGTCCCAGATTAAAGTTGTATTTTTTGGAACTTGAAGCCTCAAGAATCTGATGCTTTATATAGTACAGTGCGCTCAGAATACTATCGCTGTCTTCAGAATTCATGTCTCCGGCATAAGGGTGGATATTTTCTTCAAGAGCATTCAGAAGTCCTGGATCAAGATCGTTTATGAAGTAAGTATCCAGAACCAGAAGGTTCGAAATCTGCTCATAGAAAGCTGTAAGTTCCCTAAGCCATTCTGGAACTCCGTAATCCCTTGCATACCTCTCCCTATTCAGGAACGCAAGGTAACTGGAGATAGTATCTATGAGATCTTCGGTTAGCCTGTTATCAGGAAACACAATTGGGAAATGTTTTATCACTGAAGGAGTTGTGTAGCTCGAGTACGTCATTTTAGACTTACAGACTGAAGGAAAGAGCCTGGCAATCGAACTGTTAAGCACTGCAGTAATATAGGCATGCCTGCTTGGATCCTTGAGAACAATACCGCACCCGTTCTCAAATACATGATTTCCGACAGCATCATATGCAGCCTGCAGATGATAGCCTTCAGTAGCAATAATCTTAGGAGTATTAAAGTATTCCAGAAATTTTCTGCCTTTTATACTATAGTCTGCAGATTTAAGGGGAGTGGTATCATGGCGGAACTTTCTTTTGAATTCCAGAATTCTCCCGTAAGCCATAGGAAATCTTGTTTTGAGTTCTTCGGGCGGAATTACGTTGTATTCGTTCTCTTTTCCCATAGTTGACAATTCATAAGGCAGCATGAAACAGTAAGGTGACGGGCGAAATGCGAATTTTTCGGAAGAAGCCCCTGATACATACGGATAAATAAGTTCAGGTTCTATAAATACAGGCCTGCAGAGACCTTCGCAAAGATAATACGAGTCGGAACCGCCCTCCTCAGGAAGGGCAAGTCTGTGAAGGAGACCGTTTTGTGTGATTATACCCCCAAAGATGCTCTCGGAGATATCTCCAAGTGTAACCGGAATTTCACAGATCTGTTCTACAATTTTGTTTTGTTTAACAAACATCTATTTTCCACTTCTGTAAAAGTACGTTGAGAAACATATTCTCTTGTGCTTTTTATTTTCAGGACGAAATTCCTGGAGGGATCATACCAATTGTATGACGTCTCACGAATTTTGGACTTCTAGACCCCTATTACAACATCGAAGTCCTGCCTGAAATATAGGGTAGGATTGGATTACTTAATAGAGAATAATACAATAACATAAGTATATAAATATAATCGTACTGATAATAAATTATAAATATAAATCATGATAAATAAGAAGCCATGCAAAAAGAGGTCCAGGTAAACGAGAATTTAACAGGATTCGTGCTACAACTGGCTAAAAGAGCTTAAATATTTGCATTCCGATTATAGCATATGCAGGAAAAAGATAAGCTCAAGACTTTTGTAATAAGAGAAGCTACATCGCAAGATACTGAGGAAATGCTTGACATCTTCAATTACTACGTAGATAATAGTTTTGCAGCCTACCTCGAAACTCCTGTTGGACCGGAATTTTTCCAAATTTCCCATGAGGAGGGTGGACCGAATAAAAATGAGCATTCTCCTTTTTATGTAATGGAAGAAGACAACAGAGTGATCGGCATCGGAGCCTTGAGGCCTTATCTTCCCTTCCCTAATTTCCAGCACACTGGAGTACTCTCGTATTTTATCCTCCCAGAATATACAAGAAAAGGCCTGGGAGTAAAGCTGCTGGATGTCCTATGCGAGGATGCTAAAAAGAAGAATATTAAAAGCCTCCTTGCAAATGTCTCCTCGAAAAACCAGGCCAGCCTTAACTTTCACCTTAAGCATGGATTTGTAGAGTGCGGCAGGTTTAAAGATGCAGGAACGAAGTTCGGAAAGTATTTCGATATTGTGTGGTTTCAGAAGTTCCTGGAAGATGGTTGATCGAAATAACCCTCTTGAAAAACTGTAAGTCCCTTTTTAATAATACTATTTAAACCGCTTCATTGAATATCCTGTAAATTCCTAAGAAGCTGTGAAGCCTTTTGTTAATCCCCTGAGAAGCTGTACAGCCTCCTATTAATTCTCTTAAGAGACTTGTACAGCCTTGATTTTCTGTCATACCAGTAATCCCCTGCTGCCCGTATGCCTGACAGTCAGGACATTTTTCTTTTGTAGCACTCTGGATTAGATTGTGATACGAGAGACCGCAAGAGGCAGATAATCAATACCTTCTGCATTCACGGTATAAGCTACATCACAAATACCGTCTCCGTTTTCATCTTCATGAATCTGGCTGAAGCCCTCTCCCTTCGGAGTAGCCCAGAAATTCCCACCAAGGTAAGACCCATCGACAATATTCTTTGCCGGCGTTAGGGTTGTATTCAAGCTCGTACCTGTGTTGGAACCTTGCAGGTAAATATTGTTTACGTTGTTGAAATAGTTATTATATATCGAGCTGTTTCCCGAATCCAGCAAGTAGAGCCCATATTCCGAGTTTGAAATAACCCTGTTACTGTTCAGGATATTGTTTCTGGAGAAACCTAGATAGATTCCGTGCCTGGAATTCGAATTTGCCTGGTTACCTGACAGCCTGTTATCGCTGGAATTTTTCAAATAGAGGCCGAATTTATTATTCGATACACTATTATCACTCAGGTTATTATTACTGGAAAAAGCAATCCACATCCCGTAAATGCTGCCGGATATCGCGTTATTGAGAAACTCATTTTCGCTGGAATTTTGCAGATAAATCGAGACATAATTGTTCGAAGCTGCATTGTTAATTAATGTGTTTTTGGCCGAATCCCATATACTGAGTCCGGACTCGGTGCTGTTTAATGCAGTATTGCCTGTAAGAACATTTCCACTCGATCCTCTCACGTGGATACCTATCTGGTTATTTGATGCCCTGTTATCTTTCAGCTTATTATCGTTGCTCGAAGAGTACAGCCAGATGCCGTAGTCATTATCCGACACCGTGTTATTGTTAAGCAGGTTTTCACTGGAATTTCTCAGAACGATAGAAATCTTGTTTTTTGAGGCTGTAGAATTGCTTAATGTATTTCCGACAGAATACCACAGATTGATACCAGAGTCGGTGCTGTTTGAGACCTTACTGTTGTTAAGCACGTTTCCGCTAGAAGTTTTCAGATAGGCCCCGATGTTATTGTTTAACAGAGTATTTCCGTCAAGTATATTATTGCTTGAAGAATCCACCCAAATACCGTAGCTGCTGCCGGATACCGAGTTATTGAGAAGTGTATTTTCTGTGGAATTACTCAGGAGAATTGAAGTTCCGTTCCCCGAAACTATATTATTGCCCAGGAAATTATTGCTGGAAGAATCAAGACGGATTCCAGATCCTGCATCTGAACCTGAGTTATTGAGAACCAGGGAACTGTTCCTACTGAAAGTGTTTAGAATAGTGTCACTGTAGTTGTTCGATAGCTGATTATTTTCTATATTGCAGTACTTAACTCCATTAAGGTGGATGCCTGCATTAGGGAAATCTACAGGCCCTGTTATATTCAGCCCGCGAATTGTCACTCCGTCCGCAATAATATAGAAAACGTCGTCCAGACTGCTGGCTGCCTTGACAATAGTATCTCCACGACTGGAAGATTCGGAGGTAAGGGTCAGGTTCGTTACGTATACGTCGACGTTTTCTTCATAGACGCCCGGAAAAATGAGGATTGTATCACCAGGAAGTGAATTGTCTATTGCCGCCTGGATCGAGGTAAAATCCGCAACCGGCCCTGTACTATTATTTACAGTAATCACTACCGGCCCTAATTCATTGAGGGGAAGATAATCTATGAACTGGCTGCCTTCAATATTATACTGGGAATCAAGAATTCCGTCAAGGTCAACGTCCCTGGCTTTTTCAGAATATATAATCCCATCAGGTTTTGCCCAGAGATTGCCTCCGAGATAAGGGCCGCCAGCTATGTTAGTACCCTCGGTTTTAGTTGTGTTCCAGGTATTTGTGCCCGAAACCGTTTCGAATTTTACATTTACTGAATTATTGAAACAGTTGTTATAAATCAGATTATTTGAAGTTTCATAAATATGCAGTCCTGATTTCTCATTGAGAATTACAGTATTACCTACCAGGGTATTGCTGTTTGATTCGCCTGTGAGATAAATGCCTTCTATATTTTTAGAAATAGTATTGTTTTCCAGGATATTGTAGGGGGAGTCAAAAAGTGAAATACCGTTATTGCAGTTTGAGATTAAATTATTACTTAGATTATTGTACAAACTGCCTCCAAGACTGATACCTGTCACACAGTATGAAATTTCGTTATTATCAATCCTGTTGCCAGAACTCATCATGTATAGATCGATACCGCAGCTGTTATTTAACAGTTTATTATTTTCTATGTGGCAGTCAGTGAACCCAAAAACATGAATTCCGGCAGAATTGGATCCACTTATGCCAAAACCTTTAATGCTTACGCCGTTTGCCCAGATACTGAAGATATCTTGAGAAACGTCAGCTGCCCGGACTATAGTATCGGAGAAGTTCCCGGATTCGGAAACAATAGATATGCTCTTGTTAATTACAATATTCTCCTCATAAATACCGGGTTTGACAACTATTTCATCTCCTGGATTTGCAGCAGTTACAGCAGCCTGGATAGTGGTGAAATCTGCAATCTGACCAGTGCTGTTATTTACAGAAATTACATTAGCTGCTGCACTTCCTGCAGTCATAAGGTGAAGTGCAAAAGCTACTAAAAAAATACTTTTTAAGATTTCTTTTATGTGCATCATGGTAAGCCCCATATTGAAATTTTAGATGAAGTTGCAAGGTGTTGTTTTTACAGCAGTTGTCGGAGTTAATAACCGGATATGGAGACATTATGTGAGGTATCACAGGGTGTTTCAGAACCGAGGAAATTGAGATTTAATCAATTAGATCGGTATGATTGTTAGATCAATTTGACTGGTTAATCGGTCAGGCTAATTTGACTGGTTAATTGGTCAGGTTAATCTGATTTGTTAATCGATCAGGTTAATTAGACTGGATAGTATGGAATTGCTCACAGTTCCCTTAACTCCAGACTTTGAGGTCAGTCTTAAAAAAGAAGAGAAAAAACTAAACACTCAAAATAATTTTTCTTACTCTGATTATTATCCGGTTTATTTTCCTGGAAGGTTGTCTACGATTATACGCAGAAGGACCGCGTTTTTCAACAGGGATTATATAAATTTTAGAACTGATGGCATATATAAAAAATTTGTACTGTTATAAAAAATTAACTCAAGAGTTAAAGAGTGCGTTAAAAAGACAGAAATTCAGGACAATAAAACATCTGAATCTAGAAGATATCACAGATCGGATAAGAGCCAGTCTCTCTATGGACTTTTCCAGTAGTTGAATGCTATGAAATTCGATAGAGAGTCACTGGTCATAGATGAAGGATTTATTTTCTTCAACTTCTACAAGAGAGGAATTTAATGCTTAACTGATGATGCATGGAAATACCGTCGAATTCACAATCTTAATTAGGACAAGAAACATCAGTAAACTTTGATTTTGCTCCTCGTTTCCCCATTAATATATCAATTATGCAAATCTAATATAGAATATCAACTGAATATAAAAGGAGCGCAAAAATTATAAGTCAAGTCCTAATTCTCAAGTCCTAGAGCATTGACAAAATACAAAATAAGGTTGAAGATAAG
>DATMYS010000540.1:0-4699 GCA_035560835.1 Methanosarcina sp. | reverse complement strand
CTCTATACGTTTAAGAGTTTGAATATAAATATTAATCAACATGGCTTATCTTATCAATGAACCCAGTTCGAGAGGGGATTGAGGAACAAATGGCACTTTTTAAAGACAGGGTGGATGCCGGGAAAAAGCTTGCAAAAGAACTTTCGAAATATGCAAATCGCTCAGATGTGTTGATACTTGCACTCCCACGTGGTGGGGTTCCGGTGGCATTTGAAGTTGCAAAGGAACTAAATGTAAAAATGGATGTGTTTATAGTACGGAAACTGGGAGTTCCCGGAAATGAAGAACTGGCAATGGGAGCGATCTCTTCTGACAATATCCGTGTGTTGAATGAAGACGTTGTCAGGTCTTTTCAGATACCTGAACGGGTAATTAATATGGTAGTTGAGAATGAGCTCAAGGAACTTGAACGCAGAGAACGCGCTTACCGTGGAGATAGACCCAAGCCTGAGATCAGCGGCTCGACTGTGATTTTAATAGATGACGGGCTTGCCACGGGTGCGACGATGCGTGCAGCTACATCTGCCCTCAAAACTAAAAACCCGGCTAAAATAGTGGTAGCAGTGCCCACAGGTGCACCTGATACATGTGAACTTTTCGCAAGGGAGGTAGACGAAGTAATATGTATAGCTACCCCTGAACCTTTCTATGGAGTAGGAGCCTGGTATGGGAATTTCAGTCAAACTACCGATGAAGAGGTCTGCGAACTTCTGGAAAAGGCCAGGGCCCTTTCTGCAAGATAATAACACAACTTAATATTTGTTAGATGCAGATCTACAACTAATAGTAAAACCTTTTGGGGGGTTGGCATGAGCGGATTATCGAGTAAAAGTAAAATCAGTATTGAAATCCAAATTCCAATTAATTCTATCACACTTGAAGGAAACCTCACAATTCCTGAAGGAACAAAAGGAATTGTTATTTTTGCACACGGCAGCGGAAGCAGTCGTTTCAGCTCTCGGAATCGGTATGTTGCGCAGGAACTTCAGAAAGAAGGCCTTGGAACACTGTTATTTGATCTGTTAACAGCTGAGGAAGAAAGAATTGATATGATAACTGCTCATCTCAGGTTTGATATTGATTTGCTTGCACATCGGCTTGTTGATGTAACAACCTGGCTTTTAAGCAATCCTGAGACTAAAAATCTCAATATAGGCTACTTTGGTGCCAGTACGGGAGCTGCAGCCGCACTCATAGCTGCAAAAGTGCACGTGAATATCATAAAGGCGGTAGTTTCCAGAGGAGGAAGGCCCGATCTGGCTGAAAAAGCCCTACAGGATGTAAAAGCACCAACATTGCTTATTGTAGGTGGGGAGGATTATCAAGTAATAGAGATGAACCAATGGGCATTAGACCAATTGAGGGCAGAGAAAAAAGAACTTAAGATTGTTCCCGGAGCAACCCATCTTTTTGAAGAACCGGGCACGTTAGAAGAAGTCGCAAACCTTGCTGGAGAATGGTTTAAAAGATATCTACTGGAAGAGAAATAACAAGCAAATACAGACTGTTAAGATTATATTTACATGATAAATTTAGCTCTCAATAACCAATTTCATTTTATACAATTATAGTTATTAGCTTATAAATATACTATATTCAATGTTGCATATTTCTCTCTAGTATCGAAAAATCATAAAATCGGTTAGTGGAAATTATACACAAATTATACTTCAATAATTACGACACTGAAAATATATATAAATTATCAAAGATGAAATTATAATCGATGAAATGAAGACTTTTCTCGTGATTCGCCAGTCTAAAATCCAAGAATATTTTACGTTATTGAAAATGTGTTACATGAAAGATGTATTCTGTATTTGGAGCTGTATCTATAATACGTTCATAAGACGCGGTTGGCGGGGTACTTGAGGGATAACCCGTATATATTCCTACCGATGTGTAGTGACCCGCAAGTTCCCCATATTTGGCCATGAGTTTATCTTGAGTAGCTCTCTCACCATCATATAGAATGACAAGATCTTTTTTATCATCAGGGAAGTAGGATTGATCTTTAAAATTGGTCAGGAAGAGTTTAAACTTAGGGTTATATCTTTGAATCTGTGTTAACCAGAGATCGCGTTCCTTGTTGCTGGCATGATTAGGGTTTCCTGTTAATTTCCACTCCATATCAATATTTACACCTATGACACTTTTATGATGACCGTATCTAGAAAGTATAATATCTATCAAATCAGCTACGTCAACCTCATTAGGCTGAATTGAAAGAATAACTTTCAAGCCTTCCTCATCGAATCTATCTAGGTAAGGCTCAACTTTGTCAGTTTGATTGTAACTGTAAATCTTTCCTTTTTTTTCAAAAGGAAAGGGCACATATGTGAGTTCATTTTCATGTGCCTGAGCAACAACAAGGTCAACTACTGCAGATTCACCTCCAAACTTTCTGGCAGCTTCAGACCAGTTTTCAGCAGGCTTCGAAAAATCGCAGTTGTTCCAGACTCCCTGCAAACGCTCTGGTCTTGGAGGAGCAATTGAGGCTAAATAAAACAGGATTATGAGAAAAATTAAGAGTATAGACCCCAATAAAATGTATATTCGACGGTCTCTCATTAATCATCTCACCTCAATAATTCGTGGACCGAATTGGATTTTCAACCCTTTCCCTGTTAGATAGCACAGGTAAATGTAACTGATTATTACAACCTTAATTGTTGAGTAAACCAAAACATAGGGAATAAGCATTGGCAGTAGTTTTTTGTCTCTGGAAAAAAGTGAAGCAATGAATACGATGAATAACAGTACCGGAAGGATGGAGTATGAAAGCCCACGCAGAGATATTAGCAAGAGATTATCGTATTGAAGAAGCAAATAGGGAAGAAACATGATCAGAATAATAGAACAAACTCCAATGATATAACTCAAATAATTGAGTACCATCCATGCATTCCTCATTGCCCAGTGCCTATGAAGTCGCCATACTTGGAGATTGCCGTACCACCACCGTTTCCTTTGTTTATACCATGCTCGGAATGTTTCAGGTGCATTCGTGTACACTTTGGCTTTTGGTTCTCGAATAATTTTCATGGATTTTTTAAGGGCTTTTATCGTAAAATCTGCATCCTCAACAATCGTCTCGTCACTGAATTTAACAGATTCACATACTTCGCGCTTGACAGCAGTGAGAGGGCCGGGACAAACAAGAATATTTCCGCTCAAACTCTGAAGGTACCGGGTTATCTCCTGTTCTATAAAATATTCAATCATCTGGAAAGACTTCATAATCCGCTTTTTTTCCTGACTATTATTATGGATAAAAACATTTCCTGCTACCATCTGCGCGTCATTATTAGTAATGAGACATTCTACTAACGAACTTACTGCATTGGCTGACATGTACGAATCCGAATCCGTAAAGACCAGAATATCCCCTTTTGCATCCTCAATTGCTTGATTGAGAGCATTAGCCTTTCCTACATTTACCTTAAGATCAATAAATTTTACCGGATATTTTAAGACAGTATCTACAGTCTTATCAGTAGAGCCATCATTTACAACTATTACTTCCATTTCACCTCTATAATCCTGATTAAGGATAGACTCAAGGCACGAATCTATCGTTTTTTCCTCATTATACGCAGGAACTATAATGGAAACCAGCTCATGATACTCAGTATCCTGAATATTCGAAGGTTGATAGCTGTTTTGATTCTTTTTTATGTTCCGGCCGGATAAAAATTTCCATATAACGAAAAACGAAAGTGGTAGCAATGAAGTTATGATAAAGAACCAGAAATAGACTTCCATAATTTTGTTGACTTCAATACTCCCAACGACAGGATTACTACCTTTCCATGTTCCCACAGGAATAATTGCAAATACAACTCTTCCTACCGATTTGTATTGTGTCATTTGGGACATGCCGGTAACTACTTCTTTTGGAGTATTTACCTCAACATCATCCATTCTGATGGTTATATTTGTCTCGTCTGTTGATGACAGGTAGTTAATGAGGAACTGATTCACATATTGATTCCAATCCATTGCATGGAGAACGATAGTCTGAGGATGATCTTCCCTGATTTTTGCAGATGCCGCCTGGAATCGGGGATCATCAAAACTTTGCATTGTACGCCAATTCCATGTATATTCGTCTATGTAATCTCCATTTGTTTTCAGAGGGGGCAATCTTGTTGCAACTCCTGTGCTTTCTATTGCCTGTCTCACCGATTGATTTGTCGGTATCCCGTAGGTTTCAAAAGGGGAAATGAATACTCTCGGAATGAGTCCGGCCTTTTCAAAGACTAGCTTCCCTTTTTCAACATTTTCTTTTGCCTGGAAAGGTGCCAGGGTGGAATAGTTTTCATGTTCCCATCCGTGGATCCCCATAATGACTCCCCTATTCTGTGCGTCTCTCAGAGCATTGAGAAGTTCCAGCTCATCTAAAATAGTTATTCTTCCAAACATAGCATCGTTTAAGTGATCGACTTCTGTACAAAGGAATACTCCGATAGGAAGGATAATTAATATAGCCAAAAAGAATGAGACAAGTGGTATCCTTTTTTTAAAAACTAGCTTGTTAGATAAACCAGGGAATTTTTTTTCGACCATCCCTACCTCTTTTCGAGTAAACCTGACATTAGATTGATTTACCACGTAATTTTCTTGAGATTTTTCAAAATCCGCAAGCTGTTTCTTGCTCACCCACGCTCCCCCATAAGAAAAGCCCAATATTAAATTG
>DATMYS010000539.1:0-3148 GCA_035560835.1 Methanosarcina sp. | reverse complement strand
AAAAAATACAAAGTCACAGGTATCATAAAAGCGTAAAAAATTTAATAGTTGACGTAATGAAATAAACAAACGAGTTATGTTATAATATAGCAAAATCTGCAGGATGACTGCCAGATGGAAGATGTGGACAAAAAAGAACTGAGTGAAAGAGACATCTGTACGAAATTCATCACGCCTGCAATAAAACAGGCTAACTGGAGAGAACGTCAAATCAGGGAAGAAGTGAAACTTACAAACGGCAGGATTATTGTAAAAGGCTCGACCACAAGTAGGGGAAAGCCAAAGAGAGCCGATTACATTCTTTCTTATAAACCAAACATTCCTCTTGCGGTAGTCGAAGCTAAAAAGAATACACACACACTGGGAGATGGAATGCAGCAGGCACTTCTATATGCTGAGATGCTGGACATTCCTTTTGCGTTCAGCTCGAATGGGGACGCCTTTTTGCTTCACGACCGGACAGGCACTTTAGGAAAGGTGGAAGAGGAAATTCCGCTGGAAAGATTTCCTTCTCCTGAATTTCTCTGGCAGAAATTTTGTGAATGGAAAGGGCTTGATGAAGGCAGGCAGAAAATTGTAACTCAGGATTATTTTATCGACCAGCGGAAATCACTACGATATTACCAGCGCATAGCAATTAACCGCACAATAGAGGCAATAGCGAAAGGTCAGGACCGCATCCTGCTTGTTATGGCAACAGGTACTGGAAAGACGCTTACGGCTTTTCAAATCATCTGGCGTCTCTGGAAAGCAGGAGTAAAGAAAAGGATTCTTTTTCTGGCAGACCGAAATATCCTCGTTGACCAGACAAAGATCAATGACTTCAAGCATTTTGGAAATGCCATGACAAAAATCCAGAATCGGGAAGCTGAGAAGTCCTATGAGATTTACCTCTCTCTTTACCAGGCGGTTTCCGGAACAGAAGAAGAGAAAAATATCTATAAGCAGTTCTCTCCGGAATTTTTTGACCTTGTAATTATTGACGAATGCCATAGGGGAAGCGCAGCTGAAGATTCTGCATGGAGGGAAATCCTTGAATATTTCTCCTCGGCAACGCAGATCGGGCTTACTGCAACCCCGAAGGAAACGAAAGATGTTTCAAATATCCATTATTTCGGAGAACCGATCTATACCTATTCCCTGAAACAGGGGATTGAAGACGGATTCCTTGCGCCTTACAGGGTTATCCGCATTGACCTCGACAAAGACCTTGCAGGCTGGAGACCGGAAAAGAATCAGGTTGACAAGTACGGTACTCCTATAGAAGACAGAATCTACAACCAGAAGGACTTTGACAGGAATCTTGTGCTTGAAAAAAGGACTGAACTGGTCGCAAAAAAGGTTACGGAATTTTTGAAAGCTAACGGTCGTTTTGACAAAACTATCATTTTTTGTGAGAATATAGTAGGACTTACGCACTTGACATATAAAATCAACCACAATAGACATTGTAATTAGATATACGTTTTAAACAGTTAAAAATTTACTGCTATTGATTTTTCGTTTCAACCGCGTAAGTCTTATATAGATCATGCAGAGCGCATGAGAGAAGCCATTGTTAACGAGAACCCGGACCTTGCAGGCGAAAATCGGAAGTATGTCATGCGGATCACAGGTGATAACCCCGAAGGAAAAGCCGAACTTGACAACTTTATTGATCCAGAAAGCCGCTACCCTGTAATCGCTACCACTTCAAAATTAATGACTACAGGAGTAGATGCCCAGACCTGCAAGCTGATAGTGCTTGATAAACGCATAGAGTCAATGACCGAATTCAAGCAGATTATAGGCAGAGGTACACGGATAAATGAGGATTACGGGAAATTCTATTTTACAATAATCGACTTCAAGAAAGCAACAGAACTGTTTGCTGACCCTGACTTTGACGGCGAGCCAGTGGAGATTTACGATTTAGAGGGCGGGAATGAACCTGGACATTTCAGAAACATGGAAGAAGAAAATAACAGGGAAAAGTACTTCGTGGACGACGTTGATGTTGACGTGGTTATAGAACGCACGCAGTACTACGGCCCTGATGGTAAATTGATTACAGAGTCCTTGAAAGATTACACTCGAAAGACCCTGCTCAGGGATTTTGAGTCTCTTGATTCTTTTTTGAAGCACTGGAACGAAGCTGAAAAAAAGCAGGCAATTCTCGCAGAGCTTGAAGAGAGTGGAATCTTGTTCGATGCGCTTGCAGAAGAGATTGGAAAGGATCTTGATCCCTTTGACCTGATTTGCCACGTTGCCTTTGACCGCCCGCCGTTGAGCAGGAAAGAAAGGGCTGAGAGAGTAAAAAAGAGCGATTATTTTAGCAAATACGGTGAAAATGCACAGGAAGTCCTTGACGCGCTTCTGGATAAGTATGCAGACGACGGGATTGAAAACCTTGAGAGTATGAGCGTGCTCAAAGTCCAGCCATTTGACCGGATGGGAACCCCGCTGGAGATTATAAAACGTTTTGGGGGCAAGAATAACTATCTTGCAGCAGTCAAGGGACTTGAATCCCAGCTTTACACATCAGAAGTCTGATTCGAAGGACTTATGAGGGATTAAAAAATAGTTGCTGGCAGTCATTTGTGGATAACGGTTTAGACTCACAAATTGCTGTTATCCAAAACAGATAACTTGGAATTACCTAATAGCCACAAATAAATCAAGTGCGGGAAAAAACATGTCTCTGGATACTACAGTCAAAACGATTCAGGATATCATGCGAAAAGACGCAGGCGTTGACGGCGACGCCCAGCGCATAAGCCAGCTAGGCTGGATGCTGTTCCTGAAGATTTTCGATGCGAGGGAAGAAGAATACGAACTTGAGGACGAGAACTATATCTCCCCTATTCCTGAAGAACTGCGCTGGAGGAACTGGGCAAAAGACCCTGAAGGCATAACCGGAGACGCTCTGCTGGACTTTGTCAATGAAAAGCTCTTCAAAACCCTGAAAAATCTCTCTTTCTCGGAAGACGACGACCCGAGAGGCTTTGTTATAAAAGACGTTTTTGAAGGTAACTATTCAGGGTATAGTTAACGGCGCTCCCCTGAGCGCCGCTATAATACCCTCTAAAACGGGCAACCGATTCTTCCTGATTGTAGAAATATATGCTCTAATTCTGCAGAAAGCTTCCGCTCCCTGTGTGGTTCTGAA